>NZ_LUKH01000177.1:0-4250 GCF_001593695.1 Leisingera sp. F5
ATTTTCGAGATCGTAAAGTCGATCAACGAGCAGGAGGGCGTGACCTTCCTGCTGGCTGAGCAGAACACCAACGTCGCCCTGCGCTATGCCCATTACGGCTATATCCTGGAATCGGGCCGTGTGGTGATGGACGGCCCCGCGGCTGAGCTGCGGGAGAACCCGGATGTGAAGGAATTCTACCTCGGCATGTCGGATGAAGGGCGCAAGAGTTTTCGCGACGTGCGGTCCTACCGCCGCCGCAAGAGGTGGCTGAGCTGATGCGGGGAGATGAAGTGATGACCTTTTTTGACACGCTTGAGACCCGCAGCGCAGATGAACGCGCCGCAGATCTTGCCAAGGCTTTGCCAGAGCAGATCGCCCGCGCCCAGTCCGCTTCCGGGTATGCAGAACTGCTGGACGGTGTGGATCCGGCGGCGGTGACATCGGCCGAGGCGCTGGCGGCATTGCCGGTGCTGCGCAAGTCGGAGCTGAGCCGCGCCCAGGAGGCCAACCCGCCGTTTGGCGGCTTTACGGTGAAGCCTGCGACCGGCTTTGCCCATGTTTTTCAAAGTCCGGGCCCGATTTATGAGCCGGGCGGGGTGGATGGCGACTGGTGGCGGATGGGGCGATTCCTGAACGCTGCTGGGGTCGGCCAGGGAGATGTTGTCCAGAACTGCTTTGGCTATCACCTGACGCCTGCGGGCATGATCTTTGAAAACGGCGCCCGGGCTGTTGGCGCAGCGGTACTGCCGGCCGGCACCGGCCAGACCGAACTGCAGGTGACCGCGGCGCGTGATGTCGGCGCCACCGCCTATGCCGGAACGCCGGATTACCTGAAGGTGATTCTGGACAAGGCCGATGCGATGGGCGTGGCGCTGGCCTTCACCAAGGCGGCGGTGGGCGGCGGCGCGTTGTTTCCTTCCCTGCGCCAGGAGTATGCTGATCGCGGGATTTCCTGCCTGCAATGCTATGCCACCGCCGATCTGGGCAATATCGCTTATGAAAGCCCGGCGATGGAGGGGATGATCGTCGACGAGCATGTGATCGTCGAGATTGTCACCCCTGGCACCGGCAATCCGGTGGCGCCGGGGGAAGTGGGCGAGGTTGTGGTGACCACTCTGAACCCCGATTACCCGCTGATCCGCTTTGCCACCGGCGATCTGTCGGCGGTGATGCCGGGTGTCTCGCCCTGCGGCCGCACCAACATGCGAATCAAGGGCTGGATGGGCCGGGCCGACCAGACTACCAAGATCAAGGGCATGTTCGTGCGCCCCGAGCAAGTGGCGGCGCTGGTCGAGAAGCATGACGAAATCGTCAAAGCGCGGGTGATTGCCAGCCGCGATGGCGAGATGGACGCGATGACCGTGCAGATTGAGTCTCAGGGCGGCGATGCGGCGGCTTATGCGCGCTCGGTGATCGAGGTGCTGAAGCTCAAGGGCAAGGTTGAAGTTGTGGCACCGGACGCTTTGCCCAAGGACGGGCTGGTGATCGAAGATCAGCGGACCTACGACTGACCCTCCTGTTAATTGGAAGGGAACGGGCGCCGGATGCCGGCGCCCGTTTGTTATTCAAGGAGCCTCTGTGGCCTGCGCCGCGCTTTCCGGCTGGAATTTCTGACTGGAATGGTCGAAATAGGGCAGTGTAAAACTTCTGCAGGACCCGTAACCCCCGCAAATGACTGTTGCCAATGATCTCATAGAGTACGCTCCGCACGGACGACGGCGCGGTGGCAAGACCGGCGGCGGTATCTTTTCTGTGCTGGCCTGGGTGGTGGCGTTGTCCTGCCTGCTGCCAATGGTGGCAGTGGCGCTGGCGGCGGCGTTTGGCGGCACCGGGACCATAAGTCACCTGGCTGAGACCGTTCTGCCCGGTTACTCGCTTACCACACTGGCGCTGGTGGCGATGGTGGCGCTTGGCACTTTTGCCATCGGCACGGGGTCGGCCTGGCTGGTGACGATGACGCGGTTTCCCGGTGCGCGGTTCCTGGAAATAGCGCTGGTGCTGCCGCTGGCGTTTCCGGCCTATGTGCTGGCCTATGCCTATACCCATGTTCTGGATCATCCCGGCATCGTGCAGTCGACTTTGCGCGAAGTGACAGGCTGGGGGCCGCGTGACTACTGGTTTCCAGAGATCCGCTCAACCGGAGGGGCGGCGGCGATGCTGGTGCTGGTGCTTTACCCCTATGTCTATTTGCTGGCGCGGGCGGCCTTCATGCAGCAGAGCGCCGGTGCATTTCTGGCGGCGCGAGCACTTGGGAAGAACGCCTGGCAGGCATTCTGGCTGGTCAGCCTGCCGATGGCACGGCCGGCAATTGCCTCTGGCGTCCTTCTGGCGGTGATGGAGACCATCGCGGACTTCGGCACGGTTTCCTATTTCGGAGTGCAGACCTTTGCCACCGGGATTTACACCAGCTGGTTCTCGCTGGGCGACCGGGGCGGGGCGGCGCAGCTGGCTCTGTGCCTGTTGGGCTTTGCCCTGACGCTCGCCGTAGCGGAGCGGGCGACACGGGGGCGGGCGAAGTACCATCACGCAGGCAAGCATCATAACCAGATGCCGCCGGCCGAGCTGAAGGGGCCCCAGGCAGCGGTCGCGGCCTTCTTCTGCGCGGTGCCGGTGGTGCTGGGATTTTTGCTGCCTGTGGCGGTGTTGTTCCTGATGAGTTTTGAGTCTGAGCAGAACCTGTTCAGCCGGCGCTATATCGATTTCACTGCCAACTCGATCACTTTGGCGGCAATTGCTGCAGTTCTGACCGTGGCAGCCGCAGTGTGCCTTGGCTTTTACCAGCGGCTGCGGCCAGGGCAGGTGTCCTCAACCGCGGCCTATTTTGCGCGGCTGGGCTATGCGGTGCCGGGCGGGGTGATCGCGGTGGGGCTGATCGTGCCTTTTGCCGCCTTTGACAACGCGCTGGATGCCTGGATGCGGGAGAGTTTCGGCATCCGCACCGGGCTGCTGGTGACAGGATCGATCTGGCTGCTGGTCGCGGCTTACGGCGTGCGGTTCATGGCCGCCGCGCTTGGCGCCTATGAGGGCGGTCAGGCCACTATGCATTCCAACATGGATGCGGCGGCGCGCTCCTTGGGGCAGGGGCCGCTTGGGATGCTGCGCCGGGTGCATCTGCCGATCCTGACGCCCAGCCTGCTGACCGCGCTGCTGATTGTGTTTGTCGATGTGATGAAGGAGTTGCCCGCGACGTTGATTATGCGGCCGTTCAATTTCGACACGCTGGCGGTGCAGGCGCACCGGCTGGCGGCGGATGAGCGGCTGGAGGGCGCCGCGGTGCCTTCGCTGGTGATCATGGTGGTGGGGCTGTTGCCGGTAATTCTGATCTGCCGTCAGGTGGGACGGCGGCGCTAGGCGCAAGAATTTTGGAAAATTCTTGCCAAGAAAATTTGAATTTTCTTAGGCCGCCCACCAGGCCTCTATCTCATCGCGGGAAATCCGGTTTGCCGGACCCAAGCCCACCAGCACGGTTTCCTCAGCCTCACAGCGTTTGGCCTCGACATGGCAGCCTACCACATGCAGCTCATAGGCGCCTCCGGTGGTCAGCACAAAGCCTTTCATCCGGTAAAGTCCCGCGGGCCGGGCCGCCAGCTTGTCCCCCAATGCGCGGCGGTCCAGCACATCGCTGCTGCGGTGCTGCCAGGTGGCATAGGCGGGATGTGCGGTAACGGCGCCGCCCTTGGGCAGCGGCATCACGTCGAACAGCAGCTGGGCCACGGGCGACCCATTCAGCACGGTGGGAGTGCGGGCGCCGGCCTTCGTCAGCAGGGCAGAGACCGCTTCGGACATGTCATCGCATTTGGTGACGATCACAAGGTCTGCCGCACGGATCTGCTGCTCTGCCTGCGGTGCAACCAGCGGGTCGCTCAGCAGGGTTTCGGCATTTTCCGCATCCACCAGAGTAACGATACCGCCATAGCTCAGTCCGCTTTCATTCAGCACCGAATTGGCGATGGAGACCGGATCGGAAATGCCGCTGGCCTCGATGACCAGATGATCCGGACGGCCTGGCCGGTTCAGGATGTCGCGCAACGCGAGGGACAGGTCATCGCCCATCGTGCAGCAGGCACAGCCATTGGTGAGAGCAATCGTGCCGCCAGCGGTGTCCTGGATCAGAGCGTCATCAATGTTGATTGCACCAAAATCATTCACGATCACAGTCAGCTTTAATCCGTGATCTTCGGCCAAAAGGCGGTTGATTAACGTGGTTTTGCCAGCGCCCAGATAGCCGCTGATAATCGTTACCGGCAACCGGTTCATACGCTCTGTTC
>NZ_LUKH01000178.1:0-4248 GCF_001593695.1 Leisingera sp. F5
GGATACTGCAGACATGATTGGCAGCGCAAACCTCAATGTGATGATCAAGGCCGCCCGCAAGGCTGGCCGTTCCCTTGTGAAAGACTTCCGCGAGGTGGAGAACCTGCAGGTGTCGATGAAAGGTGCCGGGGACTTTGTCTCCAAGGCCGACATCGCCGCCGAAAAGATCATCAAGGAAGAGCTGCGCAACGCACGCCCGACCTATGGCTGGCTGGCCGAAGAGGGCGGCGAGGAAGACGGCGAGGATCCGACCCGCCGCTGGATCGTCGATCCGCTGGACGGCACCACCAACTTTCTGCACGGGCTGCCGCACTGGGCGATTTCCATCGCGCTGGAGCACAAGGGCAAGATCGTTGCCGGCGTGGTTTATGACGCTGCAAAGGACGAGATGTTCTTTGCCGAAAAGGGCGCCGGCGCCTGGATGAACGATACTCGGATCCGTGTGTCGGGCCGCCACCGGATGATTGAATCGATCTTTGCCACCGGCGTGCCGTTTGGCGGCCGCGCCGACCTGCCGCTGACGCTTCAAGATCTTGCCCGCCTGATGCCCGCCTGCGCCGGCGTGCGCCGCTGGGGCTCTGCCGCTCTGGATATGGCCTATGTGGCCGCAGGCCGCTATGAGGGGTTCTGGGAACGACGCCTGAACGCCTGGGACCTGGCCGCAGGCATCATCATCGTGAAAGAGGCCGGCGGGTTTGCCGAGGCGATTGATCCCGAAGCGGGCATTATCGATTCCGGTTCGGTTGTGTGCTCGAACGAGCCGATCTTTGATAGCTTCGCCAAGGTGATCCGCGGCTGAACTGGTCCGTGAGACTGAGAATATGAAACGCGGCCATTGCGCCGCGTTTTTTGTTTTGTGTGATTGGATGGGGCTGCGCCCGAGCCTGGGAGGGGCGCATGCGCCCTGCCGTTTTGCCGGAGGCAAACCTTTGGTTTGACGGGAGGGTTGGGCGCTGCCCGGCCTATCGGCCGGGCAGGAGGTTATTGCTGATCAGACGGGTGGTTAACCCCGTCGTTCCAGGGGATCTCGCCATAGGTTTCAGGGTGCGTCCGCGGATTGGCGCCTTCGATACAGCCGAGATTGACGCCGCATTCCTTGGGGTCTGAGCGGCGCTGGTGGTGGGTGTAGATGCCGCAGGTCTTGCAGAAGTAATGTTTCGCGGTATGAGTGCCCCAGGTGTAGAGGCTGAGATTCTCCACCCCTTTCAGCACCTTCAGGCTGGCGGCGACGGCGGTGACGGCAGCCGCCCCGCGGCGGCGGCAAAAAGAACAGTCGCAGCGGGCGGCAGAGGCGAGGCCTTGGGGAAAATCCGCTTCGATCTCAACGGCGCCGCAGTGGCAGGTTGCGTTCAGTTGGGGCATTTTGAGTTCCTCTGCTGGACATAGTCTTTTGCTGCCCTACATCCCCGGACATCCCGGTGTTGTTCTGGGGGGATGAGAACCGGGGGAGAGCGGTCTGCATTACTTTTAGTTTATTTTCACTGCAGGCCGCTCGACGATCAAACGGCCATCTTCCTCCACCCGGCTGCATCAATTCAAACACTACACAATAAGGCTCTGCGTTCCGGTTTTAGAACAGCCTTTAAGTTCTTTGATAGGACAGTCTTTCTTTGTGGCCGTTGCAATCCTGCCTCGGCTTATCGAGTTCGCCTGTGGGGACATCAATTCCGGCATATCCTTGATGCGAACCTCTTGCCGTCTTTCTACTTCCCCCAAGGCCCCGGCCGCCGCTTCTTGCGCGGCAGTTTGGGGATGCGGCTGGCGGCGTATTCATATTCGTTTTCCGGATGCGGTGGGGCGCCATGGGTTTTGTTCCAGAACGCCGGGCCGCCGCGCCGCAGCCACAGCGGCAGGCACATCACCAGCCCGACGGCAAAGCCGCCGGCATGGGCCCAATAAGCCACGCCGCCCTGGTCGGGGTCGGCGCCGAGGCCGCCAAAGAACTGCATCGCCAACCAGACGCCCAGCATCACGAAGGCGGGGATGGTGAAGATGCGGAAATAGATGATCAGCACCAGCAGGATATCAACGCGGGCCTTGGGGAACATCAACAGGTAGCCGCCCATGACGCCCGCAATGGCGCCGGAGGCCCCCACTGTTGGCACCATGGAACCGGGGGCCGACATCACATGGATCAGCCCGGCGCCCAAACCGCTGATGAGGTAGAAGACAAGGAAAGGAAGATGCCCCATCTCGTCTTCCAGATTATCGCCGAAGATCCATAGGAACAGCATGTTGCCGCCCAGATGCATCAGCCCTGCGTGGATGAACATGGAGGTGAACAGGGTCTCGAACCCGTAGCCGTGGCTGATCTCGGCTGGCACCACCGCGTAAGCGTCATAGAAATAGGCCAGCGCGCGGGGGGAGGCATAGCTCGCCGTGTAGTAGAAATACGCCAGGATATTCACCGCCATCAGCGCATAAACGACATAGGGCCTGCGGCCGGACGGGTTGTGGTCGCGGATCGGAAACATGGGGAAACGCTGGGCCGGAAACGGCCCAGCGTCAAGCACTTATCGGGCGCAGTTCAGGCGTTGCCTCCCAGCAGGTCCGCGTTTCCCCCCGAGGCGGTGGTGTCGACGCAGACGTGGCGCTCGGCCAGGACGCGGGCGCGGTCGGGCTTGCCGGGGATCAGCGGGATGATCGGGCCGTCGCGTTTGGCGAGCCACTGTTCGATCTCGCGGCCCGTTGCCTCGTCGCCCCACCACAGCACGCCGGCAATGCCCTGAATGGCCTCAAGCCGGTGCAGGTCGAACATACCGTGCGCCTCAATCGCTGTGCCGCCGAGGCCGATCACTTCCTTGGCTTGCTCTGCCGCGGCCTCCGGTCCCGGACCCATGCATAACAGCGGGGGGCGGGCAGAAACAGTCAGGCGGTTCGATTCACCGGTCGGGCCGGGCAGGGTGGTGGTCACAGGACGCACAGGCACGCCGCTTTCCCCAGGCAGTTCGGCAAAGGTGGTTTCCCACTGGGCTTTGCTTTGCTGCCGGTCCGGCGCGCAGAAACGGCTGAGGTAGTAAGGGCCGCCCGCCTTGGGGCCGGTGCCGGACAGTCCTTCGCCGCCAAACGGCTGGCTGCCGACAATGGCGCCGATCTGGTTTCGGTTCACATAGATGTTGCCCGCATGGATCCGGTCGCAGACATGCTGCACCCGGTCGTCGATGCGCGTGTGCAGCCCGAAGGTGAGGCCGTAACCGGTTGCGTTGATGTCGGAAATCACCTGATCCAGCTGTTGGGATTTGAACCGCACAACATGCAGAACGGGGCCAAAGATCTCTTCCTCCAGCGCGCTGATGCCGGGGATTTCGATCATCGTCGGCGCGACAAAGGTGCCGCCTTGCGGCGCGCGCATTTCCTTCAGTACCCGACCCTCGGTGCGGGCCTTGGCGACATGGGCCAGGATGCCTGCGCGGGCGCCTTCGTCAATCACTGGTCCGCTGTCGGTGGACAGAAGCCAGGGGTCGTCCAGATGCAGGCAGTCCATCGCGCCTTTCAGCATTTTCAGCACGGTGTCGGCAATGTCCTCCTGCAGGTAGAGGCAGCGCAAGGCCGAGCAGCGCTGGCCGGCCGACTGAAAGGCGCTTTCGATCACGGCCTGCACCGTTTGTTCCGGCAGAGCGGTGGAGTCGACAATCATCGCATTGAGGCCGCCGGTTTCCGCAATCAGCGGCGCACCGGGCTGCAGGTTGTCAGCCATCGCCTTGCGGATGCGCATTGCGGTCGCGGTGGAACCGGTGAAGGCAACACCATTGACCCGCGGGTCCGAGGTGATGGCGGCGCCAACCACGCTGCCGCGTCCAGGCACCAGCTGCATGGCGCTGCGTGGCACTCCTGCCTCATGCATCAGCTGCACGGCCCGGTACGCGATCAGGGGCGTCTGGTCGGCAGGTTTGGCCAGCACCGCATTGCCAGCCGCAAGTGCGGCCGCAACCTGCCCGGTGAAGATCGCCAGGGGGAAGTTCCAGGGTGAGATACAGGTGAAAATACCCGCAGGCGGCGCGTCAGAAATGCGGGACGCATAGTAGCGCAGGAAATCCACCGCCTCGCGCAGCTCAGCCACGGCATCGGGGATGGTTTTGCCGGCCTCACGGGCGAGGATGGCAAACAGCTCCCCGAAGTTTTCCTCATAGAGGTCGGCGGCCTTATTCAGGATCGCGGTGCGTTCCGCTGCAGGAGCATCCCAAGGGTCGGCTAGCGCCAGCGCCAGCTCGACATCTTCGGGGCTGCACTGGCTGACGGAGCCTGCAA
>NZ_LUKH01000179.1:0-4242 GCF_001593695.1 Leisingera sp. F5
TGAGCACGGCAAGATTGACAATCAACCTGGATGCGCTGGTCACCAACTGGCGGAATCTGGATGCGCTGACCACCTGCGAAACCGCAGCCGTGGTCAAGGCGAACGGCTATGGCCTGGATGCAGGCCGCGTCGGCAAGGCGCTGGCCAAGGCAGGTGTGCGCAATTTCTTTGTGGCAGCTGCCGAGGAAGGCGGCGCGCTGCGCCGCGCGCTTGGCCCCGGCCCCGGGATTTCAGTGTTTTCCGGCCATATGGCGGGCGACACCAAACTGTTGAAGGATTTCCACCTGACGCCGATGCTGAATTCGCTGGATCAGATGCTGCGCCATTTCGAGGCTCTGCCGGGCCACCCGTTCGGGGTGCAGCTCGACAGCGGCATGAACCGGCTGGGGATGGAGCATGGCGAATGGGCCGCGGTGGCGGAGATTGCCCTGGGCCAGAACCCGGTGCTGCTGATGTCGCATCTGGCCTGCGCTGATGAGCCGGGCCACGCGATGAATGTGCAGCAGCTGCAAACCTTCCGCGATATGACCGACGGGCTGGAAATCCCCCGCTCGCTGGCCGCGACCGGCGGCATGCTGCTGGGTCCCGATTACCATTTCGATCTCTGCCGCCCCGGTATCGGCCTGTACGGCGGGCTGCCGTTCAAGGACGCGGTGCCGGTGGTGCAGCTGGATCTGCCGGTCATTCAGCTGCGCGATCTGGAGCCGGGTGAAACTGCCGGGTATGGCAACAGCTGGTCCGCCCAGCGCCCCAGCCGCATTGCCACCGTGGCCGCGGGTTATGCCGATGGCTTGCACCGGGCGATGGGCAATGGCGGCATTCGGGTCTTTGCCGGGACAATCCCCTGCCCCGTGGTAGGCCGGGTCTCGATGGATCTTATCACAGTGGATGTAACGGACTTGGCCGAGGTGCCGGATGCGCTGACGATCCTCAATGAACAGCAGACCGTGGACTCCCTGGCCGATGCGGCGGGCACCATTGGTTATGAGATCCTGACGTCCACCGGCCACCGCTATGCACGGACATACCAGGGATGAACCCGATTGCCTTTCTGGCCCGGTTGGGCCGCACCGCTTTGGCCGGGCTGTCTGCTGTGGGCCGCGCCGCATTGTTTGCGCTGCGGGCGTTCAGCCATATGGTCCGCCCGCCCTATTACCCGCGCGAATTCCTGCAAGCCCTGTTGAACATCGGCTGGCTGTCGCTGCCCGTCGTGGGCCTGACCGCAATTTTCACTGGCGGCGCGCTGGCGCTGCAAATCTACGCCGGCGGCGCGCGCTTTAATGCCGAGGCCGTAGTGCCGCAGATCGTCGCCATCGGCATGGTGCGTGAGCTGGGACCGGTACTGGTCGGGCTGATGATCGCGGCCCGCGTAACTTCCTCCATTGCAGCCGAGATCGCCACCATGAAGGTGACCGAGCAGATCGACGCGCTGGTGACACTCTCCACACATCCGATGAAATACCTGGTGGCGCCGCGGGTACTGGCGGCGCTGATTACAGTGCCGGTACTGGTCGGCGTCGGCGACATCATCGGCATCATGGGTGGCTATACGGTTGCGGTGCAGAACCTTGGCTTCAACTCCGCGGCCTACCTCAAGAACACCGTCGACTTCCTGGAGCCGCTCGACATCATCTCCTCGCTGACCAAGGGGGCTGCCTTTGGCACCATCGCGGCGATGATGGGCTGCTATTACGGCATGCAATCGGGCCGCGGCGCTCAGGGTGTGGGCCGCGCCACCAAGGGATCGGTGGAATCCGCCGCGGTGCTGATCCTGGCCGCCAACTTTGTCCTGACAGGGGTGTTTTTCTCGCTATGATCCGGGCATGCGGGACACTCACCTTAGCAGTCGTTCTGGCTGGCTGTGCCCAGCCGGAATACCGAATTGTGCGAGATAGTACATTTAGCTCAAAAGCTGCAGCAGGAGTGAACGACACCCATCTCCAGTCCGTTGCCTTTGATAAGTTGCGCGGTTTCACTCGTTCTCAAGCCATTTCCTTCCTAATGGAAGATGGCTTTCGCTGCACAAACGCAACCTGCACGTATGTCGATGATTACAAGCGCAGCACTGCGGAAATCTGGTTTGGCCTCATCCCGCCCGGAGAGAAAGTGCTTGATGACCGGTATGCCTCTAAAATCACATATCAGGTCCAAATTCTCAGCGATCCCGTTCAACGCCTTGAAGATGTCAGCGCGGATTTTCGCTGGGAACGAGGAAAAGTGCCATGGCATCGCAGCCCCCGCCCCTCGGATTTTGAGGTGATCAATGATTAGAATGGAAAACGTCCGCAAATCCTTTGGCGACAATGCTGTGCTGAACGGCATGAACCTGGAGATCCCCAAGGGCACCTCGATGGTGATCATCGGCGGCTCCGGAACCGGCAAATCGGTGGCACTGAAAAGCGTGCTGGGCCTGATCACCCCGGACTCAGGCGAGATCTATGTCGATGGCAGGCCGTCCGGATCGGGCGACCGCGACAAGTTCCTGGCGCGCTTCGGGATGCTGTTTCAGGGCGGTGCGCTGTTTGATTCACTGCCGGTCTGGCAGAATGTGGCCTTCCGCCTGCTGCGCGGCGCGCTGAAGCGCCCGGCCGATGAGGCCCGCGAAATAGCCATTGAAAAACTGCGCCGGGTGGGTTTGAAGGCCAATGTCGCCGATCGCCTGCCTGCGGAGCTGTCAGGGGGCATGCAGAAACGGGTTGGGCTGGCCCGCGCGATTGCGGCGGAGCCCGAGATCATCTTTTTCGATGAGCCGACCACCGGCCTGGACCCGATCATGTCCGGCGTCATCAACGACCTGATCCGCGAGATTGTGGTGGAGATGGGTGCAACCGCAATGACCATCACCCACGACATGACCTCGGTCCGGGCTATTGCCGACAATGTGGCGATGCTGCACGGCGGGGTGATCCAATGGACCGGGCCCGTTGGGGATATGGACCAGTCGGGCGATCCATACATGGAGCAATTCATCCACGGCCGCGCGGAGGGGCCGATTGAGGCGGTTCGGTGACAACACAGGAGCGGATACATCAATGTTGGGAATGGTATGAAATAGCCCGCTCCTATTTTATTGCCGCGACTAGAATTCATGGAAAAGACAAAACATTCTTGTATGTGCACGATCTCGATTTGATTGAGCGCATCATTCGGTTGCATCCACTTACACAATTGCTGGGCCTGTCCTACGAGCAAACATTCAAGGCGATGAGGCTTCTCTTTCAACAGAAAGAAAAACCTCCATTTGGTCACGACCTTGAAGATCTTTATCAGAAAGTTCCCAAGCGAAAGTTCCGACTAGACGCTTTGGACTTACGAATAGCTGAACTTTGCCCGTCAATGCCACTACCTTCAAAAGTTGAAGCTCTTTATAAGGTGCAAAACGGAAACCAAGAGGACTGGTTCAAGTTCCGGACACAGCTCTCAGCCCTCAACAGCTACTATTTCAAGTTTCCAAATGATGGAGCGAAAGAAGGGTTTCGAGCAAGGTACCCCTCTGGAAACGACACCTATAAGGAGTTTTGCGTTGAGGCATTGTTCGCTGCATTGGACGAAGCTCAAAAACAACTCCGCTCGGCCATTGAAAGTGAGGAAGCAGAGCTAGTGCCATGACCCTCCGCCTCCTCACCCTGTTGCTGCTGTTTCTCTACCCCGTCGCCTGGTTTGCGCCGCTGATGCGGGCAGGGTTGCTGCCAATCTTCGGTCTCAGCGAAATCTCAGTGCTCACCGGGCTGCAATCCTTGTGGGGCAGTGATGCAGCGCTGGCGCTGATCGTGACGTTTTTTGCGATCTTTGCGCCCTACCTCAAGACCATCGGCCTGGCGCTGGTGCAATGGGACCTGCTGGATACACGGGTGCAGCCGGTCCTGCATGTGCTGGGCAAATTGGCGATGGCCGATGTTTTCCTGATCGCGCTCTACATCACACTGGCCAAAGGGATCGGCCTTGCCACCATCGAGACCGCCTGGGGCCTGTACCTGTTCACGGCTTGCATCCTGGCCTCGCTGGCGCTGGGGATGCTCACTGAACGCACTGCAAAGATTAGCAAAACTCCGGACTGAAAGCTTGATCCGGCGCTGAACCGCTCCATTTCGTAGAGCCGAACACCTGTATCGCAGGGGTCCGGCACGCTGCGCCCGGTTGACGGGTGTCCCCCGCAGCCCGCCACCCCCGCATCTGTTGCATTGCTGCTGGAGGGGGACCTATGTCCGGCGTTCAATCGATCCTGTTCACTGCCCAGACCGC
>NZ_LUKH01000180.1:0-4227 GCF_001593695.1 Leisingera sp. F5
CAAGGAGCGCGGCATCCAGATTTCGACCACAAACCAGGACAAATCCGGTACATTCGACGGTTATGTCAAGGTGACCGCAGTGACTTCCAAGCGCGAGCGTTCAGTGGCAGGCACCGTGTTTTCCGACGGCAAGCCGCGGTTCATCCAGATCAAGGGTATCAACATCGAGGCCGAGGTCGGTGCGCATATGCTGTACACCACCAACGAGGACGTGCCTGGCATCATCGGCACCCTGGGCCACACTCTGGGCGAAAGCGATGTGAATATCGCCAATTTCACCCTGGGCCGCTCTGAAGCGGGCGGCGAAGCCATCGCGCTGCTTTATGTGGATGACGAGGTGCCGGCAGAGGTCCGCGCCAAGCTGGCCGAAACCGGGTTGTTCAACCAGATCAAGCCGCTGGCCTTCGACGTCGTCTGAAAGTTGACTGCGTAACTGGTTCAATCAGGAACGCCGCCCGGTTATAAGGGCGGCGTTTTCGTTTCCGGCCTCTTCAAACAAAGGACCTTGCAATGACCGCGCCTCTCTATGCGATCGGCGACATTCACGGCCAGCTTGCCATGCTGGATGGGGCATTGGCCCGGATCGAGGCCGACGGCGGCCCGGACGCGCGGATTGTCTTTTTGGGCGATTACACAGACCGCGGCCCGGACAGCCGCGGGGTGCTGGACCGGCTGACCGCAGGTCAGGAGGAGGGGCGCGACTGGATAACGCTGTTAGGCAACCATGACCGGATGTTTGCCTGGTTCATGGAGGACACGCCCCGCCATGACCCGCATTTGCTGGTCGGTTACCATTGGTTGCATGACCGCCTTGGCGGCACTGAAACGCTGGATAGCTACGGGTTGCAGTTTGATGACCGCACCCGGCTGGAGGATCTCCACGCCCGTGCCAAGGGCGCAGTCCCCCGGCGCCATGTCGATTTTCTGCGCAGCCTGAAACCCATGCACGAAACCCCTGAGATTGCCTTTGTCCATGCAGGCATCCGCCCTGGTGTGCCGCTGGCAAAGCAAAGCGAGAATGATCTGATCTGGATTCGCCAGAGCTTCCACAATTATTCAGGCCGGCACCCGAAGCTGATTGTGCATGGCCATACGCCAGTGGACCGCCCCGGCCACTACGGCAACCGCATCAACCTCGACGGCGGCGCCGGCTACGGCCGCCCGCTCAGTGCCGCTGTATTCGAAGGCCGCAGCTGTTGGCTGCTCACGGAATACGGCCGCCAACCGCTGACCCCGTAGTTCTCCTTATTCTTCTGGCCCAAAATATCCTTGGGGGTGAGTGCCAGCGGCGCGAGGGGGCAAAGCCCCCTTTATCGGCCCCTAAAACAAAATCAGGTCCAGTCCAGCACCACTTTGCCGCTGGACCCGGACTTCATCGCCGCAAAGCCTTCGGCAAAGTCATCCACGCCAAACCGGTGGGTGATCACCCGGCCCACATCCAGCCCGTTCTGCAGCATGGCGATCATCTTGTACCAAGTCTCGAACATTTCGCGGCCATAGACGCCCTTGAGGGTGATTGCCTTGAACACGATACGCGACCAGTCGACCGGCGATTTTCCCGGCGGAATGCCCAACAGAGCAATCTTGCCGCCCATCACCAGCGCCTCGACCATCTGATCCAGAGCCGCCTGGCTTCCGGACATCTCCAGCCCGACGTCAAACCCCTGTTTCAGGCCCAAATCGCGCACCACGTCCTGCAGGTCCTCCTGCGCCACGTTTACCGCGCGCACTGCCGGCGCCACATGTTCCGCCAGCGTCAGACGGTCCGGGTTGATATCGGTGATCACTACATGGCGCGCGCCGGCGTGTTTCGCCACCGCCGCCGCCATGATGCCAATGGGGCCTGCGCCGGTGATCAGCACGTCTTCGCCCAACAGATCAAAGCTCAGCGCCGTGTGCACTGCATTGCCCAAGGGGTCCAAAATGGCGCCGATCTCATCCGGGATATCCTCCGGCAGAGGCACCACGTTGAAGGCCGGCAGCTTCAGATACTGGGCAAAGGCGCCCTGCTCGTTCACCCCGATGCCGCGTGTGCCGGGATCCAGATGGAATTTGCCGGCCCGGCTCTGGCGCGAGTCCGTCTTGATCAGATGGCCCTCGCCGGAGCAGCGCTGACCCACCGCCAGATCGGTGACATTGCGCCCGATCTCGACGATTTCGCCCGCAAACTCATGGCCGGTAATCATCGGCACCGGTACGGTATGCGCAGCCCATTCATCCCAGTTCCAGATGTGGATGTCGGTGCCGCAGATGCCGGTCTTCTTCACCTTGATCAGCACCTCATCCGGGCCGATCTCCGGCACCGGCGCCCGCACCATCCACAGGCCCTCCTGCGGATGGCTCTTCTCCAGCGCCTTCATCGTGTTTGGACGGCTCATGTCACAATCCCTAGTTCATTGCCGACCTTGCCAAATGCGGCCAATGCCCTGTCCAGTTCATCCCGAGTCAGCGCCGCGTTCATCTGGGTGCGGATGCGCGCCTGGCCGCGCGGCACCACCGGGAAGAAGAAGCCGGAGACATAAACGCCTTCGTCAAACAGTTTTGCAGCCATATCCTGCGCCAGCTGCGCCTCGCCCAGCATCACGGGGATGATCGGATGCTCACCGGGTAAGAGATCAAAGCCCAGATTTTCCAAGCCAGCACGCCAGTAACGCGCATTCTCAAACAGCTGCGCCCGCAGCCCGTCCCCTTCCTCCACCAGCCGGATCGCCTCTAGCCCGGCAGCAACAATCGATGGCGGCAGCGAATTGGAGAACAAATAGGGCCGCGCCCGCTGCCGCAGCAGGTCGATCACTGGCTGCGGCCCGGCGATATAGCCGCCGATGGCCCCCCCAAGTGCTTTGCCCAAGGTTCCCGTCAGGATGTCCACGTCCACTCCGAAATGCTCCGGGGTGCCCGCGCCCGTTGCGCCCATGAAGCCGGTGGCGTGGCAGTCATCCACCATAACTACCGCATCGTATTTATCCGCCAGCGCGCGGATTTCGGGCAGCTTGGCCAGGTATCCATCCATCGAGAAAACGCCATCGGTCGCAATCATGATATGCCGTGCCCCATCCTCGCGCGCCTGTTTCAGCCAGGCCTCCAGATCGTTCATATCACTGTTCAGATACCGGTAGCGCTTGGCCTTGCACAGGCGCACCCCGTCGATGATCGACGCGTGGTTCAGCGAGTCCGAGATGATCGCATCCTCCGGCCCCAGCAGCGGCTCGAACAGCCCGCCGTTGGCGTCGAAGCAGGCGGCAAACAGGATCGCGTCATCCTTGCCTAGAAACTTGGCCAGGCGGCTCTCCAGCTCCCGGTGAATGTCCTGCGTCCCGCAGATGAAGCGCACGCTCGCCATGCCGAACCCTTTCGGCTCCATCGCCGATTTTGCGGCCTCGATCAGGGCGGGGTGGTCGGCCAGTCCAAGGTAGTTGTTGGCGCAGAGGTTGATCACCTGCCGGTCTCCAACCGTGATCTCGCCGCCCTGAGGCGAGGTGATCATTCGCTCACGTTTATACAGCCCCTCAGCCTCGATCTGGGCAAGCGTGTTGGAGATGTCGGTCAGAAATGCATTGGACATGAGCTAACTCCCTGGGTGTCTCGAGTCGCGTGTCTATCATAGCGGACGTGTTTCCGAAATACAGGATTTCAGTATCGCGGAAAAAAATCCGTGAAACCGGAACCGAGGGCGGAAACATCACCCGGCCGGACTATCTCATCCCAAAACAGGGAGGAAACAGTCATGGCACGGGTCACAGGCATCGGCGGGGTGTTCATCAAGGCGCACGGCGGCGCCAAGGAGTTGGCAGAATGGTACCGCGACCATCTGGGGCTAGACCTGGCGGATTTCGGCGGCGCCGTCCTCAATTGGGAGGAGGACAAGGCCGGCGACGGCGGCCTCACCGTATGGGCCACTGCTGATCCGGACGGGACCTGGTTCGACCCCAGTATCTCGGGCTTCATGATCAACTACCGGGTTGATGACATGGACGGCATGGTTGCCCAGCTGACTGCCGCAGACATTCCCATCCTGAAAGGGCCTGACGCCCATGAAAACGGCCGTTTTGCCTGGATCATGGACCCGGAAGGCAACAAGGTGGAGCTGTGGGAACCTGCGCTTTGGGATGAGAACAACAAGGGCTGACAGTCCCATTATGCCCTAATGGCAGGCACAAAAAAACGCGGCCCCTTTGCAGGGACCGCGTTTCAGAACTGCTAAGCTTGAAAGCTTATGCCAGCGCCAGG
>NZ_LUKH01000181.1:0-4189 GCF_001593695.1 Leisingera sp. F5
CCCTGGACCTGAAAGATCCTGCAGATGTGGAAATCTTTCTGGCCCTCACCGCCACTGCAGACGGGCTGATCGAGGGTTTCCGCCCCGGCGTGATGGAACGGCTGGGGCTTGGACCTGAAGCCTGCCATGCGGCGAACCCCGCTCTGGTCTATGGCCGCATGACCGGCTGGGGACAGAACAGCCCGCTGGCCCAGACGGCGGGGCATGATCTGAATTACATCTCCCTGTCCGGTGCGCTTTGGTACACCTCTGCTCCCGGCGATGCACCGCTGACGCCGGCAACTTTGGTGGGTGATATCGGCGGCGGGGCGATGTATCTGGTCGCCGGGATGCTGGCAGGTATCATGCGGGTCAAATCCACCGGCGAAGGCTGCGTCGTCGATGCCGCGATCTATGACGGTTCGGCCCATATGATGAACCTGCTAATGAGCATCCGCCAAACCGGGAACTTCGGCGTGAAGCGCGGGGCAAACCTTCTCGACGGGCCGCATTGGAGCCGCACCTATGCCTGCGCCTGCGGCGGCTACGTCTCGGTGCAATGCCTGGAGCCGAAATTCTATGCGCTGTTTTTGGACAAGCTGGGGCTGGCAGAAGACGCAGACCTCCAGCAGCAGTTCGAGAAATCCCTTTGGCCCGCTCTCACCGGCCGCCTTGCGGGGATCTTTGCCAGCCAGCCGCGCGATCACTGGGCCGAGCTGTTTGGCGGCTCGGATGCCTGCGTCGCGCCGGTATTGAACCCGGAAGAGGCGCTGGCACATCCTATGAACGCTCGCGGGACCTGGGCAGAGGTGCAAGGCGCTCTCCAAGCAGCCCCTGCCCCGCGGTTCTCAAATCAACCGGAATGGGTGCCGCCTGTCATCCCTGAACGCGGCCAGCACACAGAAGAACTCTTGGAAGAACTGGGCCTGAAGTAGGCTCAGTCTTCTTTCTTGGCCTTATCCGCAGCAGCCTTCATCCGCTTAAGCAGTTCGCTCTTGTCTGCCTGCTGGCCAAAGGGGTTTTTCTTGGTGCCCTTGGCATTATGTTCGGCGTGACGTGGTTTGTTCTTGCCCATTTTGGGTGCTCCAGATTTACCGTAATCCACCGTTTTGTCCTCGTTCGCGGCACATATTGCTGCGCTAGTGCACGAAAGTTCCGCCTGGCACAAGGCCGGTAGGCGCCTGACAGAGTCAGCAGCCCCGGACAGTATCAATCATCAGCTGCACATTCGCCGGGTCTGCATCCGGTGTGATGCCATGGCCCAGGTTAAAGATATGCGGACCGTCCTTAAAGGCCTCGACGATGCGGCGGGTCTCATCCACCAGGTCCTGCCCGCCGGTCACCATGTGGCGCGAAGCCAGGTTGCCCTGCACGCAGCCATCCACCTGGATATTGGCGGCCGCCCAGCTTGGATCGACCGAGTTGTCCAGCGCCACGCAGTCCACACCGGTGGCCTTGGCAAAGCCGACGTATTTCCCGCCCGCCTCGCGCGGGAAGCCGATGACGGGGGTCTCCGGGTGGCGTTCCTTCAGCGCCGCGGTGATCTGACGGCAGGGTTCCAGCGCATACTTCTGGAACGCTTCCCCCTTCAGCGAACCGGCCCAGCTGTCAAAGATCTTGACCACTTCGGCGCCCGCCTCGATCTGCTTGGACAGGTAATCAATGGTCGCCTCGGTGATCCGTGCCAGCAGTGCCTCGAACAGCGCGGTGTTTTCCTCGCGCAGCGCGTGGGCAGGCCCCTGATCCGGGGTGCCGCGGCCCGCAATCATATAGGTGGCGACAGTCCACGGCGCGCCGGCAAAGCCGATCAGCGCGGTTTCCGCCGGCAGTTCGCGCGACAAGATGCGGACGGTTTCATAAATCGGGTTCAGCGTTTCGTGGATATCAGACACGGGGCCCAGTTTGGCAAAATCGTCTTCCGTGGTGATGGTCGACAGCCGCGGGCCCTCGCCGGTCACAAACCAGAGATCCGCGCCCAGCGCCTGCGGGATCAGCAGGATGTCGGCAAACAGGATTGCCGCGTCAAAGCCATAGCGGCGAATCGGCTGCAGTGTGACTTCGGCGGCCAGTTCGGGATTGTAGCAAAGCGACAGGAAATCCCCGGCCTCGGCCCGCGTCGCGCGGTATTCAGGCAGATAGCGGCCCGCCTGGCGCATCATCCAGATCGGCGGCACATCCTGTTTCTCACCCGCCAATGCGCGCAGCAGCTTCTTTTGTCCACCCATGGTCATCCTCGCTATCAATCGCCCGTATAGATCGCTCTCTGAGGTCACGCCTGCAGGGCGGAATGTCAAGAGCAGGGGCGATCTGCTGCGCACTGCCCCCGCGCACCTTGTCCTATATCAAAGCCGCCTCCCCAGGCATGTGAGAGACGCAAAAACTGGTTTCCTCCGGAGCGCAAACTGATTTAAGGCTTTTTCTTATGACACTGACCCTGCCCTCCCCCGCTTCGCCCCTGAAAATCGGCACCCGCGGATCGCCGCTGGCGCTGGCCCAGGCCTATGAGACCCGCAGCCGCCTGGCCGCCGCATTCGATCTGCCGCAAGAGGCTTTCGAAGTTGTGGTGATCAAGACCACAGGCGACAATCAGGCGCTGATCGCAGCGGACAAGCCGCTGAAGGAACTGGGCGGCAAGGGGCTGTTCACCAAGGAAATCGAAGAGGACCTGCTGTCGGGCGCCATCGACATTGCGGTGCATTCGATGAAGGACATGCCGGTTGCGCAGCCGGAGGGGCTGGCGCTCGACACCTATCTGCCGCGCGAGGATGTGCGGGATGCGTTCATTTCCCCGTCTCTGAAGTCGCTGCATGACCTGGCCCAGGGCGCGGTGGTCGGCACCTCCTCCCTGCGCCGCCGGGCGCAGCTGCTGAACCGCCGCCCCGATCTGAACGCGGTAGAATTCCGCGGCAACGTTCAGACCCGTCTGCGCAAACTGTCGGAGGGCGTGGCGGAATGCACTTTCCTGGCGATGGCCGGTCTCAACCGGCTGGCAATGGCCGATGTGCCCGCCACGCCGATCGAGACACACGACATGCTGCCCGCAGTGGCCCAAGGTGCCATCGGCATCGAACGCCGTGCAGATGACAGCCGCGCAGCCGAGATGCTGTCCGCAATTCATGACCATGAAACCGGCCAGCGCCTGGCAGCCGAACGCGCCTTTCTGGCGGCGCTTGACGGCTCCTGCGAGACTCCGATTGCGGGCCTTGCCGAACTCGACGGCCCCACCCTGCGCCTGCGCGGCGAAGTGCTGCGCCCGGATGGTTCAGAAGCGATCGACGATGATCAGACCTGTCCGGTGGAAGACGGTGCGGAATTGGGTCGGGAAATGGCGGCAAAGCTACTGGAGAAAGCCGGTAAGGGGTTCTTTGACTGGAAGGCCTGAAGCGACGCTCTGCCTCGCGCTCCGGGATTATGGGTTTGTCCTTGCCCCAGTTTTCCAAGGCATGGAAACCGGGGCGGTCGCTACCTTGGTTGGCCAACCAGGGTAGAGGTGGCGGGCGGGCGTTCGTTCCGGAGATCTGCACAGTCTGCAGCCGGTCGTCAAATATCTTGCCACCTGCCACACCATACATCCGGCCATCCGAACGGTAGAAGGGTCTTCGCGACCGAACATAATCTACCGTGTTGCTTCGGTCGCCATCTGGTCGCAACGATAGCATGGGCAATGAGCGTACAGACCTCAAATATCGGAACGCTCTTTGCCCATGCGATTTCAACAGAGCAGCCGTCCCTCGCTTGCGCGGCGAATTCGGTCAGAGAGCCGATTTTGTTGAAAAGTCTTCCTTGATCGTGGGTTAAACTGCTGATTCAATTCCAGTATCGGATGAGGGATCTGGCGATGATGGGGCCAAAGCAGGAAGCGCAGGCGGCTTTGTTTTATGAGTTCTCCCTGGAAGATCATGTCCCACACGATCACCTGCTGCGTTCGATTGATCGGTTCGTTGATCTGAGCAGCGTGCGGGCTCATCTTGCGGATTTTTTACATCCACACAGGCCGCTCGTCGATTGATCCTGAGCTGCTGATCCGCATACTGTTGGTGGGGTATTGTTTCGGCATCCAGTCCGAGCAACAGCTTTGCGAGGAGGTGCATCTGAACGTAACCGGCGTCTGCGCCCCGCGTTGCAGCGCCTATCCCGTGCTGCGAGATCTTGCACATCTCATGATGGGGAGTGCGTTTCGCAATGTGCGCTGCAAATTCGTTTCTCAAAT
>NZ_LUKH01000182.1:0-4164 GCF_001593695.1 Leisingera sp. F5
GATCATTGCGGTGCTGGGCATAGACCCGCGCCAAAGGGGCTGTCAGGTCATAGCGCAGCGCCATCCAATCCCCGTTTCCGTCGTCCTCGGTTTCCTGCCAGGCAAACACTCCCTCGTTCGGGCGGTCCACATCGGGCAGAAACTTGCCCAGCGCCTCAACGGTTTCCACCGCCGCGCTTTCAAGCGCCTCAAACCCGTAATGATGATACACACCCGCGATGGCCCGCAGCATCTCGCTGCGCTGGGTCACCTCCGCACCGAAATAATCACGGAACCCCTTCGGCGTCTGCGCCTTGGGGCGGGGCTGTTTCTTCACTTTGGCCATCTGAGGCCTCCTCACGGATAGCGGTTTCACTCGCCCGGCGGTCTAGCGGAAGCGGGCCGCAACAGCAAGAAGGAGCCGCGGGAGGCAATGCCGCAGGACGCAATTTCCGATGGTTCGCCCGGCCCTCGTTTCTATGCAGGAACCATGGACCTTGGACGTCAACAGGACTATCTATGCGCATCCGAAATAAAAGGCCTGAACCATGCAGCACCTGGAAGAGCAAATCGCCCATCTGACCCGCAGCGTGGAGGAGATGAGCGACGTGATCGCCCGCCAGCAGCGAGAGATCGACACGCTCACCCGCCGCGTCGCCATGCTGATGCAGCGCGAGGCCGAGCGCCAGCAGGACAGCGGCGGCGGCGTGGTCTTCGCCAACGAGCGGCCGCCGCATTACTGACCCGGCACCACTGGCCGCAGCCCAAACCGCCGGTTTCCCTTGATCCCCGCGCCGTCCCCGCGCAGGCTGTCACTTGTGTATTTTGTGACAAGTGATTGGGGGACACGGCCATGGCACCGTCCAACGACCCGGTGGAGTTCGTCGAAAAAGGCGTCAGCAAGCTGCATGCCCGCATGCTCTACTACCTGAAAACCGTCTGGAAGCGCATCCGCGCCCTGCTCACCCCGCTCAGCAAATTCCTGAAAAACCTGATCTCCGGCGCCAAGTCGCTGGCAAAAACCGTTGGCAAGACCGCGGTGAAACAGGTGACCTCCGCCGCCCAGTTCATCCTGAAGCTGATAGACCGGGTGGAACAGGTGCTGAAAAGCCTGGTGAAACTGGGCAAGCGCATCCTCGACACCATCCGCAAGAACGCCGACCGCACCCGCGTCATCCGCATCCTGAAAACCGTGATCCGCAAATACGTCGAGATGATCCGCCAGGTTTGGAGCTGGATCCGCGAGATTTGGGACGAGCTCGGTGTGCTCGATACCGCGCTGTCGGTGATCAGCCGCTTTGCCTCCGTCCTGCAGCTGGTCTTTCGCTGGATCCGCGACCTGACCGGCATCCTGGGCGCGGTGAAAAAGGTGAAATCACTGCTGAAGAAAGTCCTGAAGACCCTGCGGCTGGAGGTCAAGGAGGCCATCCGCCTGCTCAAGGACGTCGCCAAGCTCCCGGTGCCCAAGGAGGCCTAACTGCACTCCCGCCATGAACGGGCCTGCGGCAGCCCGTGGGCTGGCGCCTCAACAGGTGTTCGGGGCAGTTTATCCCGGCCAAACCGGTACGACTTCTCCGGCGGAGCACCCAGCCTTGCCATTGCGCCAGCCCGCCCGAACGGGCTGCCGCAGGCCCGGGTCGCTCCGCGCCGTTGTTCCGGGCCAATTGTGACAGTTCAAGGTGGTTGATCTATTCTTTAGGGCTGAGCAAATTGGAAAGCAGGACTTTATGATGACGCAGAAGTTGTCCAAACAGATGGGCCGGGCATTCCAGAGAATCCCTCTTCAAAACATTTCGACAATACGCTGATAGGCGCAGTTGCAGTACGATCTCGCTTTCATCAAAGAACACTGGTTTGTTTGCAGCACCCTCTTTATCCGTAAAATGAAAGTCTAGCGTAGTCACATAAGGATGCGCCCCCAGGGAGGCCGGAACATTGTACTTCAAACAGTCAAGCTGATCTTCGATGGACATACTGGTGTCCACAACTGCAGCAAAAGCCCAAACAACGTTATTAACGCTTGCTTTCCACTTTCCGTAGCAACTCGTTCCCAAATGCGTTAAACCTTCTTCAAACAAGGCCTTAATTCCTGGATTAGCCTCTGCCATAGAAGTTTCGATATGACTCAAATGAAGAAGGTTACCTTTCTTCAGATTCTTCGAGGAAAGGTCTTCAAATAGTATTAGGTAGTTTGCTTCGCCACTAACTTGCGTCTTTGAGGAAAACCAATTTTCTGCAGATCCAACCATCTGGACATCGGCATCGGCATTTTCGGATAGAAACTTAAGACGCGAAATTGCGCTGAATGAAGTCGCCAAAGGTACGTCGCCAGCCAGTTCCACTGAAATCCCCGACCTCCAATGTGTCAGTGTGGGAATATTTACGTTGTGAAGAATGTACCTATCTGTCAAATATCTTTGGTCAGAGGAAATTTCGCCGCCACGCACCAATGATGCGCAAAAGACGAAACACATCACAGCAATTCTAAAAGATAGCTTCTTCAAATTTCTTTCTTCCCAGTTCGATTGAGAGAATTGAAGGTTTCCCCTCAAATCTCCTCCACATCCAACACCCCGTCCAGCGACTTCAGTGCGCCCTTGATCTGCGGGTTGATCGGGAATGCCTGGCCCAGATCCATCTCCACGTCCCCGGGCAGCGCGGGGTCCTGCAGGTACATATATACCTCGCCGCGCGCGGCGTTGCGGGCAGCGGATTTGGCGTCCTCCAGCACCTGCGCCACGGTGCCCACGGCAGCGGCATCGCTTAAGTAAACCCGCAGGGAGCTGCGGCCGGCATCGGCAATGGCGGAATCCACCGGACCAACCGAGCGGACCAGCAGTTTCAACTGGTCGCTTTCCATTGTGGCTTCGGCGGTGATCACCACCTTGGCGCCGGTCTCAAGGAACTCGCGGGATTTTTCCAGCACTTCGGAAAACAGCGTGACCTCAAAGGCGCCCGACGGGTCCGACAACTGGGCAAAGGCAAAACGGTTGCCGCGGGCTGACTTGCGCTCCTGCCGCCCTGCGACCACGCCACCCATCTTGGCCATGAACGGGCCGCGCTCGGCCTTGGCGGTGACCTCGTCCAGCGTCATCACATCCTTGCGCTTCAGCGCCGGCATGTAATCGTCCAGCGGGTGGCCCGACAGGTAAAAGCCGATCGCCTTGAATTCCTCGCTCAGCCGTTCGGCAGGCAGCCAGTCCGGCACCGATGGCAGCCGCGGCTCGGGCAGATCCTCACCTGCCTCGCCGAACAGCGACACCTGGCTGGAGTTGCGCTGGTCATGCACGGCGGCGGAGTAATCCACCAACGGGCCGAGGCTTTCAAACACCCGGCGGCGGTTGGGGTCCAGCTGATCAAACGCGCCGGCCCGCGCCATCATCTCCAAGGGCCGCTTGCCAACCCTTTTGAGGTTCACCCGGCGGGCGAAGTCGAACAGGTTCACAAATACCCGCCCTTGACCATTCTCCGGCCCGCCCTCATCGCGCGCCTCAGTGACCAGCCGCATCACGTCAACACCGACGTTCTTCAGCGCGCCCAGCGCATAGACCAGCTCACCCTTCACCACGTTGAACGTCGCCATCGAGCGGTTGACGCAAGGCGGCACATATTTCAGCCCCAGCCCTTTCTTCACCTCTTCAAAATAGATCGCCAGCTTGTCGGTCAGATGGATATCGCAGTTCATGACGCCGCCCATGAACTCCACCGGATGGTTCGCCTTCAGCCAGCCGGTCTGGTAGCTGACCACCGCATAAGCTGCCGCGTGGGATTTGTTGAAACCGTAGTTGGCGAATTTCTCCAGAAGGTCGAAGACCTCAGAGGCCTTCTTGGCAGGCACACCGTTTTCCGCCGCGCCCTTTTCAAACTTCGGACGTTCGGCGTCCATCGCCTCCTTGATCTTCTTGCCCATCGCCCTGCGCAGCAGATCGGCGCCGCCCAGCGAGTAACCGGCCATCACCTGGGCAATCTGCATCACCTGTTCCTGATAGACGATGATGCCCTGGGTTTCCTCCAGGATATGATCGATCAGCGGATGCACCGACTGAATCTTCTTCAGCCCGTTCTTCACCTCGCAATAGGTCGGGATGTTCTCCATCGGACCGGGCCGGTACAGCGCCACCAGCGCCACGATGTCCTCGATGCAGTTGGGCTTCATGCGCTTCAGGGCATCCATCATGCCAGTGG
>NZ_LUKH01000183.1:0-4139 GCF_001593695.1 Leisingera sp. F5
GGCCTGATGGGGCTGATGCTGGCGATCGTACTGCAAAGTTCGGCTGCCGTGGCGCTGCTCACCTCCGGGTTTGCGGCCAGCGGCTATCTGGCCTTTCCCACTGGGCTGGCTATCGTGCTGGGCGGCGATCTGGGTTCGGCGCTGATCATTCAAATCCTCTCCTTTGATCTCGATTGGCTGGTGCCGGTGTTGCTGGCTGCCGGCGGGTATCTGTTCGTCAAGACGGAGGCCAAGAAGGCGCGGCAGCTTGGCAGGATCTTGATGGGGGTCGCCTTCATCCTGATTTCGTTGCGATTTCTGCGCGAAGCGATGGACCCGATCCGCGACAGCGCCTTTCTGCCGGCGGTTGCGGGCTATTTGGCGCGGGATTACATCACGGCGTTTCTTGTCGGTGGCGCGCTGGCTTTTGTGATGCATTCGTCAGTTGCCGCTATCCTGATGTGCGTGACGCTGGTGCAAATCGGAGCGATACCCTTTGCTGCCGGTCTTTCACTGGTACTGGGGGCGAATTTCGGTTCTGCCTTCATTCCCGTCTGGCTGAGCCGCGGAATGGACTTGCGGGCACGCCGCATCCCATATGCCAACCTGGCTTTGCGCGGCACCTGGGCAGTGATCTGCCTGTTCGGCGCCAATCTGGCGCTGCGCCAAGGGGTGTTGGGGGATCCGCAGGGCGGCCAGATGCTGGTCAATGCGCATCTGGCCTTCAATGCGTCACTGCTGGTGCTCGCGCTGCCGGTTTGCGCGCCGTTGGGAGATATCTTTACCCGGCTGTTCCCCAAACCAGCGCAGACAGAGATGAACCATCCGGGGCGGCCTGTCAGTGCGCTGGAGCAGGGCAGCTATGGTTCAGCAGCCGTGTCTGTTTCGAACCTTAAGCGTGAACTGCTGCGGATGTCGGACCAGGTCAATGCCATGTTCCGACCGGTACTGGAACTGTACCAATCAGGCGGCAAAGAGCAGATCAAGACCGTTCAGTCGATGGATGATGAGGTCAACGCTTGTCTCTCTGGTATCCGGAAATATGTCGCTGCGATCCCCGAGGACGGCTTTGAAAAAGAGCAGTTGAAGACAGCCCGCGGCCTGATGGAATATGCGATCCGCCTGGAAACCGCCGGCGATGTGGTGGCCCGTCGTCTGACAGTCCTGGCGGGGGATTTGAACAAAAGGAATCTAAGCTTTTCCCGGGACGGCTGGATGGAGATCACCCGGATGCATGAGGCAATCCTGGCCAATATGCAGCTGGCCTCCAATGTGCTGATCTCTGATGACTTGGAAAGTGCGCGGCTGTTGAGCTTGGAAAAAACCGAATTGAAGCGGATGGAGCACGACAGCCGGAAACGTCACCTGAAACGGTTGCAGAATGGTGCCCGGGAAAGCTTTGACACGTCCGACATCCATTTGGAAACGCTGCGTGCCTTACGTGAGTTCAACAGCCACATTGCGGCGGTAGCCTATCCGGTTCTGTACCAGAATGGCCAGCTGCTGGAGACCCGGCTGATAAATGAAATGCTGCCGGAAGACGCCGAGTGACGCTTGAAACCCAGCCGCCTGCCTAAAGACCTGTCCGGAACATGACCTTTTTTATCATCGCTATCATCTTGTCGGCAGCGCTGTTGCATGCTGTGTGGAACGCCATCGTGAAGACGGCTGCAGACCGCACCACCACACTCGGGCTGGTTGCCTTTGGCCAAGTGATCCCCAGTGCCGTGATGATCACAGTTCTGCCGCTGCCTTCTGCTGAAAGCTTTGTCTATATCCTGCTCTCAACGGTGGTTCATTTCGGGTACTACTACATGCTTGGCCGCGCCTATCAGCACGGTGATCTCAGCGTCGTATACCCGATTGCCAGGGGTATCGTGCCGGCGTTGGTCGGCATATGGGCGATGATCTTTGCCGGCGAGGTTTTGCCGTTGCAGGCCTGGGGAGGCATTGCGGTGATTGCCCTTGGCATCCAGCTCAGCAGCTGGAAGGCGCTGCGCTCGGGTGTCGGGCGCGCGGCTCTCGGCTTTGCTGCGGGGACCGGTTTTTGCATTTCGATTTATTCATTGGTCGATGGTATCGGCGTGCGTTTGTCCGGAAACACACTCAGCTACTGGGCCTGGGGGGCATTTCTGCACATTTTCATTGCCATGTTCATAGCAGTGCGCAAGCGCCGCACGCTGGCGGCTTTGCCCAAGCGAACATGGATCCTGGGGATTGCCGGAGGGCTGGTATCTATGACGGCTTACGGGCTGGTGCTTTATGCCAAGAACTTTGCCCCGCTGGGCGCGGTGTCCGCGCTGCGGGAAACTTCTGTGATCTTTGCCGCGTTGATCGGTTTTTTCTTCCTCAAAGAAGGATACTGGATGCGGCGGCTTGGTTCTGCGGTATTGATGGCCTGCGGTGTGGCCCTGATCGGAATGGCTGTCTAGATCCTGTGCGGCTTGATGCGCTGGCGCAATCAATGGGATTGGGGTGAGACTTCAGGCACTTGCCCTGGGCTGCAATTCAAGGGAGGCAGTATCTGTCAGAAATGATGCCAAGGTGTGCAGCAGAACTGCCTTTTTGACCGGCTTGGCCAAGAAGTGATCCATGCCCGCATCCAGGCAAGCTTGCCGGTCGCTGGAAAACGCGTTTGCCGTAAGGGCAATGATTATTGGCTGGGGCATGGGCAGGTTGCGGATCTCCCGGGTGGCCGCAATGCCGTCCAGCTCGGGCATCGACATATCCATCAGGATAATATCCGGCTGCTGTTCCTTGAACATGTTAACTGCCACGCGGCCATTGCCGGCTTCAGCCAACTCCACCGGCTGACCGCGCAGGAATTTGCGGATCAGCAGCCTGTTGGTCTGGTTGTCTTCAGCCAGCAGAACTTTGCAAGGCCTGATCTGAGGCGCAGTGCCCAGTAAAAACTCTGCAGCCGGGGGGCGCGCTTGCTTGGCTGGCGCCATCTGCAGCTCCAGCCGGAAGCAGGAGCCTTGGCCGGGATCTGATTTAACCGAAATACTGCCGCCCATCCGCTTGGCCAGCATGCTGGAAATGGTAAGCCCCAGCCCGGTTCCGCCAAACTCCTTTGTCGTTGCCGCGTCTGCTTGGGTGAAACGGTCAAAGATATGGCGCGCTTGGGAAGCGGAAATTCCGATCCCGCTGTCCTCAACTTCGGCGATCAGGCGGCAAGGGGCGCCGTCGGCATGGGAGACGCGGACGTCAATTCTGCCTTGCGGCGTGAACTTGACAGCATTGCCGATCAGATTAACCAGAATCTGCCGCAACCGCCCGTCATCTCCGTGCAGCCGTTCCGGCAGCCCATCCGCGTAAGAGACCTGCAGCGACAGGCCTTTTTCCAGCGCTTTCGGGCGGAACAGCCCCGCCGCACTGCCAATACAGTCGCGCAGATCGAAGTCCTCTTCGGTTATAGAGAATTTCCCTGCTTCCAGCCGCGACAGGTCAAGGATGTCATTGATGATCTTCAGCAGTGCCTGGGCCGAACTGCGGATGGTTTCCACATTTTGCTGTTCATCCTGCGAAAGCTCCGCCTCTGCCAGCAAATCAGCCATGCCGATGATACCGTTCATCGGAGTGCGGATTTCATGGCTCATGTTGGCCAGGAACTCGGATTTGGCCCGATCGGCCTGTTCAGCCGCAACCTTGGCCTCGGCCAGTTCCCGTTCACGCAATTTGCTATGAGTTATGTCGCGTTCAATGCCGATAATCAGGTCGACTGCGCCATCTTCGCCGGTCACCGGGACGATATTGGTGTCGAACCAGGCTTCTTCCCCTGACTTGGTGTAGGTGAGCACTTCGTTGTGATAGCGGATGCCAAGGTCCTTGTGGCGGTTCATTTCCCGGATCACGCCAAGATCGGTATCCGGGCCGTCCAGCAATTCTGAAGGTGTCCGGCCAATCGCCTCGCTGGCGGCATAGCCTGTGACGCGGGTGAAGGCCTCGTTGACCCAGAGGATCTGCCGCTCTGCATCGGTCAGGATGATACTGTCGGACGCGTGTTTTGCGACCAGCGACAGACGGTGCAGTTCCGCCTGTTGTTTTTGCAATTCGGCATGGGCGTCTTCCAGTGCGCGTTTGCCGTGTTTCAGTTCGCTGTTCCGCTCGGACAGAGTCTGATTCGCACGGATCAGTTCTTCGCGCAGATGGACATCTTC
>NZ_LUKH01000184.1:0-4103 GCF_001593695.1 Leisingera sp. F5
ACGTTGAGGCCAAAGGCACGGGCGGCGCGGACCGCGGTAGAGCGTTCCTCCTTGGTGATGCGGACGATTTCAGCGCTGCCGCCCAAGTGCAGGTTGGAGCGGAAGTCGCCCTCGGCGCCGGAGCGTTTCATCGCCGCGACCACCTTGGAGCCGACCACCAGACAGCGGATATCCACGCCTGCGGCTTCCTTGACAAACTGCTGCACCAGAAAGTTGGCCTTGAGCCCGCGGAAGGCGGTGATCACGCTTTCAGCGGCCTTTGTGGTTTCCGCCAGCACCACGCCCTTGCCCTGGGTGCTTTCGAGCAGTTTCACAATCAGCGGCGCGCCGCCCACAATCTGGATCAGGCTGCCGGTGTCCTTGGGCGAGGCAGCAAAGGCGGTGGCGGGCATGCCGATCTTGTGGCGCGCCAGAATCTGATGCGCGTGCAGCTTGTCGCGGCTGGCAGTGATGCCTTCGGCGCCATTGACACAATAGGTGCCCACAGTTTCGAACTGGCGCAGCAGCGCGGTGCCGTATTGGGTGACAGAGGCGCCGATGCGCGGGATCACCGCGTCATAGCGGGGCAGGCGCTTGCCGTCATAATGGACCTCGGGCGCCAGCGCGTTCAGCGCCATGTAGCAGCGGGTGGTATTGATCACCTCGACCGTGTGGCCGCGGTTTTCCCCCTCTTCCACCAGGCGGCGGGTGGAGTAATTGTCCTCGCGGCTGAGCACAGCAATGCGCAGCGAGCGTTTCGGAGCGGATTTGCGGATGCTGGAAGAGGAATAGACCGAATAATCCAGTTCCGGCTGGCACAGGCGTTCGCCCGGCACCACTGTCACGTTTTCGGTCAGCGCCTGGCGGCCCAGCAGCATGTGTTTCGCCATGCCGCGCCGGTCGGTCAGCGTCAGCTCCACCGGCCAGGACTGGCCTGCGATCTCCATCGGGGTTTCGATCACAAAGCGCATTTCGCTTTCGCCGTTTGACGACGTCACTTCGCGGCGGTCCTTGATCAGGGCTGAGCAGGGGATTTCCAGATCGTACTGGCCTGGGATGGGATGCACCATGAAGCGCACCTTGGGGGCGCTTGCCGGGCCAAAGGTTTCAATGCCGGTGGCATGCAGCGAGGAGGTGCGGGCGCCGGTGTCGACCTTGACCCGCAATGCGGGTAGACCAAGGTCGGGCAGGCTTACCCATTCTTCCCAACCGAGTTTCAATTGCGGTGCGGCGTCGGCTGTGGACATGGAGTTGGCTCCTTGGCATTAGAGGGGAATCACCGGTGTGCCGGTTTGAGTGTAACGGCAGGAATAGAAGATGGCAGAGCTTTTCAACTTTGAACTGAAGGCAACCGACGGCACGGCGCGCACAGGTGTCATCAATACGCCGCGCGGTGAAATCCGCACGCCTGCTTTCATGCCGGTCGGCACCGCCGCCACCGTCAAGGCGATGATGCCGGAAAGCGTGCGCGCGACCGGGGCCGATATCCTGCTGGGCAATACATACCACCTGATGCTGCGCCCGACAGCGGAGCGGATCGACCGGCTGGGGGGCTTGCACAAGTTCATGAATTGGGAGCGGCCCATTCTGACGGACTCGGGCGGGTTTCAGGTGATGTCGCTGGCTGGTTTGCGCAAGCTGACCGAGAAAGGCGTGACCTTCAAATCCCATATCGACGGCTCCAAGCATGAGCTGACACCGGAACGCTCGATGGAGATCCAGCGGCTGCTGGGATCCGACATTGTGATGTGTTTCGACGAATGCCCGGCGCTGCCTGCGGACCGTGACCGGATTGCGGACTCAATGCGCCTGTCGATGCGCTGGGCCGAGCGGTCGCGCGAGGCATTTGGCGACCGGCCCGGCCATGCGCTGTTTGGGATCATGCAGGGCGGGCTGGAACAGGACCTGCGCGAAGAAAGCGCCGAGGCGCTGAAGAAAATCGGATTTGAGGGCTATGCTGTTGGCGGCCTTGCGGTGGGCGAGGGGCAGGAGGCGATGTTTGATTGCCTTGATTACGCGCCCGGTTTCCTGCCGGAAGACAAGCCGCGTTACCTAATGGGGGTTGGCAAGCCTGACGATATCGTTGGCGCGGTTGCGCGCGGCATTGACATGATGGACTGCGTGCTGCCGTCGCGGTCGGGCCGCACCGGACAGGCCTTTACCCGCTATGGTGTGGTGAATATCAAGAACGCCCGCCATCAGGATGACCCGCGGCCCCTGGATGAGCATTGCAGCTGCCCGGCCTGTTCGAGTTATTCGCGGGCTTACCTGCACCATGTGTTCCGCTCGAACGAGATGATTTCGGGGATGCTGCTGACCTGGCACAACCTGCATTATTTCCAGGAGATCATGCATGGTATGCGGGAGGCGATTGCCGCCGGCAGTTTTGAAGTCTGGCAGAAGGACTTTCACGATACCCGCGCGCAGGGTGATATCGAGCCGCTGTAAACGGCGCCCCGGTACCCCCGGCGCTGCTGCGCCAGGGGCGGGTTCAGGCCTTGGGGCTTACTTTTTGCGCTTGATGCGTTTGGCCTGTTTGATCACCTTGCCAAGCGCTTTGCCGGCGGCGCGGCGTTCCGACGGAGACTGCGCGTTAAAGGCGTCCTCGGATCTTAGCTTTTGCCAGCGCGCAATGCGGGCGGTGTCAAGCTGACCGGCTTTGGCGGCTGCTTGGATGGCGCAGCCCGGTTCGCTTTCGTGCTGGCAGTCCCTGAAACGGCAGTGTGCCGCGATATCGGTAAGATCCTGAAACACCATATCAATACCGTCTTGCGCGTCTGATATCTGCAATTCGCGCATGCCGGGTGTGTCGATCAGCCAGCCGGCGCCGGGCAGCCGCAGCATTTGCCGGTGCGAGGTCGTATGGCGGCCTTTGCTGTCGTCCTCGCGGATGGCGCCGGTTTGCATCAGCCCGCCGCCGGCCAGGGTGTTGGCCAAAGTGGACTTGCCGACACCTGAGGAACCGGCCAATGCCACCGTTTCCCCCAGCCCGCACCAGGCACGCAGGCGGTTGACCTCTGCAGGATTGGTGGCGTCGATGGTTTCGGCAACAAGGCCGGGCTGCAAGGATTGGGCCTGCGTCCGGTAACTGTCGGGATCATCTGCCAGGTCGGCCTTGGTCAGAATGATCACCGGGGTGGTGTTTGCTTCGTTTGCCAGCGCCAGAAAGCGTTCCAGCCGGGCGATGTTGAAGTCGTGATTGCAGGAGGTGACGATAAACAGCGTGTCAATGTTGGCGGCAATCAGCTGTGTTTCGCGGCCGGTGCCGGGCGCGCGCCGTCTAAACAAGGAGGCCCGTTCCAGCAGGACGGTGCCGTGCCCGGTTTCTGGGTCAAGCAGCAGCCAGTCCCCGACTGCGGCGCCGTCAATGGCCGGGCAGGTCAGGGGGCCGTCAGCGCTGATGAGGTCGAACTGGCTGCGGTGAATGGCGGTGATGCGGGCCGGGGCGGCGCCGTCGGCGGCATCTGCCATCTGGTGTTGAAAAAAGGGTTTGAAACCCAGTTCGCTCAGGCCGGAAGAGACCTGCGAACGCACGGGGGTGTTCAGAAAGCCGGGAAGTTTTCTGCGGTTCATGTCTTAAAACTCTCGGAGAGCCCGTTTGGCGGGCGTGGTATATTCAAATGCGGCCAAACAAAACCGGCCCGCTGGCTGCAGGTCTGAAGGTTTTTGCGTTTGGTGTGGGCCGGCATGCCGCGGGCCCGGATGACTCAGGTCATACAATCTCCGGTATTCGCCGTGCAGTTTAGGCGCAGGCGTGCAGTTGTTCAAGGTGCTGGATGTGAACCCTGTGCCAAGCTGTTGGAACCCGCCCGTATGGCTGCTGGATGACGGCTGGCCGGGCGCAACTATGTGCAGTTAAACGGCCTGTGCCCTGCGGCTCTTGCAGCTGCGGCGGGCCCGTTAGGCCTTTGGTCACCCTTTCACCATTTGCGCCCTTGTGGTCCGGGTGCGGTGCGGGCAAGGTGGCTGCAAACCTTGGGGCAGGGCGGTTGAAAAGTGTTAACCATCCCCCCAGATAAAGACATCAATTGAGGAGACGGGCCAAAGCTGCCGGGATCGGGGCCGGGCCGTCTTGCCAAATCAAAGGACCGAGTATGCAAGAGCCACTCAATTCCTCCTACCCA
>NZ_LUKH01000185.1:0-4100 GCF_001593695.1 Leisingera sp. F5
TCAAGGACGCCATTGCTGCCGGAGCCGAATTGACCCGTGAGCAGATGAAAGAGCTGGGCATCCGGGTGACCGAAGGCCGGGTGAACCGGATCGAGGCGGAATATGTCGCCATCTGGTTCGGGATCCTGGTGCTGATCGTGGTCGAGGTCGGCCTGATTACTCCGCCGGTGGGCATGAACCTGTTCATCATCAACGCGATGGACCGTAAGACCAAGATGATCGACACCTACAAGGCGGTGATGTTCTTTGTTGCCTCTGACCTTATCCGGGTGGTCATCCTGGTTGCCTTCCCGATCATCACGCTGCTGCCGCTGATGCTGATGCAATGAAGGAAGCTGGTATGACGGAACAATCTTCTGCTCCGGCGCGGCAGGGTTTCATCCATGAAATCCGCGTCGGCTGGGGTGACTGCGATCCGGCGCGGATTGCTTATACCGGGCGGCTGCCAGTTTTCGCGCTGGAGGCGATTGACGCCTGGTGGGAACATCACCTGGGCGGCGATGGCTGGTATCAGATGGAGCTGGACCGCGGTACCGGCACGCCATTTGTGCACATGAGCATTGATTTCCGGTCACCGGTTACACCGCGGCACCGGTTGAAATGCGAGGTCTGGCCTTCGGCATTGGGTGGTAAGTCGGTGACTTTCCGGGTGAATGCGCGGCAGGATGGGGTGCTGTGTTTTGAGGGCAGGTTTGTTTGTGTCTTCATTGCTCCGGAGAGCTTTACTGCAAAACCCGCACCGGAGGATTACCGTCAAGTGATCGAGGCCCAGCTACGGCCCGAGTAATTCCTCAGCGCAGCCAGCCGTTTGTGAAACTCACTCTGCTGAGGCCCGCAAAGCGCGCAACCCGGTCCAGCTCTGCCTCCAGCCGTTTTGTGCGGGGCAGGGACCATTTCACATCCCGTTCAGGCCATACGGCGGTGACGCGCAGGACGCCCGCGTCCCGGTCCGCCTTCATATCGATGCGGCCAACCAGGCGTGTGCCTTCCAACAGCGGAAAGACGTAATAGCCGTACTGGCGCTTGAGTGCGGGGGTGAAGACCTCGATCCGGTAGTGGAAACCGAACAGCCGTTCCGCTCGCTTGCGGTCGCGCAGGGCTGGGTCAAAGGGGCTAAGCACCCGCATCCGGCCCGGTGCCGGACCCAATTCCGCGGCGGCTTCCACGGTGCCCGGACGGGCGAACACTTTGCGCAGCTTGCCGTCCGCCTGTTCGACTTCAATCTCTTCCAATTCTCCCAGGCGCAGCTGTTCGGCGCACCATATCTTGGCTTCCGCCGGAGAAGCGGTGTCCCAGAACGCCGCGAGCTCGCCGGAGGTGGCAAAGCCCAGCCGGTCCATCGCGGCGGAGCAAAGCCAGTTAATGGTCGCAGTCTCGTCGCAGGAGGTGCCAGGGCGCAGATGCTCCTCAATTACTCTTTCGGTCAGGTCATAGCGTTTCTGGAAACCTTCACGCCCCACCACTGTCAGCGCGCCTGAGCGCCAGAGATATTCCAACGCGGTCTTGGACGGGTGCCAGTCCCACCAGCCGCCGGAGCCCTTCTTTTCATCCTTGCCAAGGTCAGAAGAACTGACTGGACCATGATCCCGCACATGGTTCAGAACGGTTTCGAACTGCGCCTCAAACCCGTCGCGCCGCCAGTTGCGCCAGCGATTGCGCAGCAGCTCGGTGTCACGCTGAAACCGCAGATGCCAATGAGGGTAAAACACCATCGGGATCACCGCAGCGTCGTGGGTCCAATGTTCAAACAGCTCGCGGTCCCGCTCGTAGAGCTGCTTTAGATGTTTGGCGCGATAGCCCGGGCGGCGTGAATAGAGGATCACGTCATGCGCGCGCGCCACCGTGTTGATGCTGTCGAGCTGCACAAACCCAAGCCGCTGGATCAGCGCCAGCAGATCCGCTCCCTTGGCCGGGCCTGCTGGCTGCTCCAGCAAGGCATGGCAGTCCAGAAACAGTCGCCGCGCGCTTTGATTGTCCAGCCGCATCAACGCCGTTTCAGCGTGTCACCAAAAGAAATGGTCGGGGTCAGCGTGACATGCTTTTCGATCTCGGCGTCGGGATCTTCCAGCTGCGCCGCGATGATCTCCGCCGCTTTGCGCCCGATGTCCAGGCGGCAGGCGTCCATTGTAGCCAGCTTGCGGGGCAGCCCCTGCAGCAATTCTACCCCGTTAAAGCCTGCAAGGCCGATCTGGCCCGGCACATCAATGCCCTGATCGAGCAAATACAGCAATCCACCCGCGCCGATCATGTCATTGGAGAAATAGAGGAAATCCAGTTCCGGCGATCGTTCCAGCATGGCCTGAGTCATCTCGCGCCCCTTGGCCAGGGCCGAGCCGCCTGAGTAGAATTCGCGGTCCTCGATCTCCACGCCTTCCTTGGCCAGCGCCTCGGTGAAACCTTCGAACCTCTTTCGCGCCCGGTGATCAAGCGGCATTTTGGTGCCCATGAAGCCAATGTGCCGGTATCCGGCCTTAAGGATCGCCTTGGCCATTTCGCGGCCCGCGCGACGGTGGGAAATACCGACCATCGCATCCACCGGCTTGCCGTCAGTATCCATGATCTCAACCACCGGGATGCCGGCGCTGTTCAGCATGGCGCGGGCGGCTTCGGTATGCTCTAGCCCAGCAATGATCACACCTGAGGGGCGCCACGAGAGCATCTCGTACAGCACCTTTTCCTCTTTCTCGGGCTGATAGTCAGTCACCCCGACAACCGGCTGCAGCTCGGTGTTCTCCAGCACCTTGTTGACGCCGGTCAGAACCTCGGGGAACACCATGTTCGACAGCGAGGGGATGATCACCGCCACCAGGTTCACCCGGTTCGAAGCCAGCGCGCCGGCGATCTTGTTGGGCACGTAGCCCAGCTCCTTGGCGGCGCTCAGCACCTTGCTGCGGGTCTTTTCCGACACATCGCCGCGATTGCGCAGAACGCGGCTCACGGTCATTTCGGAAACACCGGTTGCTTCGGATACATCGCGGAGGGTGAGAGGGCGCTTGCTGTCCGTGGTCACGTTCCTGAGCCTCTTGTTATTGCTGTATGCAACGTTAGCGCAGACATCGGTTGCTGCACAATGGAAACTGCGCGTGGCAAATCGCAATCGGTCCCGCCCATCCCATTGTGATCGCAAGAGGGATTTGTTATCGCGTAATCAAGCGCGGCCCCGTGGCTCAACTGGATAGAGCAGCCCCCTCCTAAGGGGCAGGTTGCAGGTTCGAATCCTGCCGGGGTCGCCAAATAAATCAATAGCTTACTGATCATTAACCCGACATTACATCCGCTCCCGGAACGAAACGCGGAACGAAATGGCATGATTGGCGCGACGCTCACAACCAAAGTGTGATGATGCAGTCTTGGCAAGTTTCCGAAGAAAACGCAGGCATCAGCGAACGTTGCTTTCAGCCATGTTGATGATCCAAGCTTCAGGCCTGGCAAAAACTAACAGGACTTCAATTGACCATGGGCAAAGGTTTCGACAACCTTCAGCGCTTCCACGGATGCCGCAATGATTTCTTCTTCGCGGTGCGGGAGGTCGCTGAACCTTCCACCATGACAAAGATCGTTGAGTAGAACGCTCTGAATCTCAATGCTATGATCGCTGATCAGAATTTTCACGAAATCCTCAAAGCTCTGAAGGTCGGGTCGGCAAAACTTCCACATCCCCTCAACCACCGAACGTATCGAGTTTGGTGTAGTATGGTCAGGCTTTTTATCGCCTTTGCTGACCTCAAGCACATCTCTAAGCTGAAGCATGTGAGGCGTTGCGAATGCCTTTTGGTTGCTCAGGCGATGCTTGCCATCTTCCGCAACCAGCTGAAACAGACCACCGCCTTTGACGACGTTGTTGGTGCTGACCACATTGTAAAAATTGTTGTTGTGGCTCAGCAAGATCATCCTCGGGCGTATGAGTTGCGGTTGTAAGCTCATTTGAATGTCACCTTCCTCGGAAACGCGAAGGTATTTTAAAGCTCCCAATCGGCATTGTTGCAGAACTCATGCTTGCGGCGTGACATCCCCTTTCCCCACTGACGTCACGCCACGCGAACGATCTCGGCGGTGCCGAGGGCGTAGAAGCGGTTGATGAGAGCGATGCGGATGTGGAT
>NZ_LUKH01000186.1:0-4099 GCF_001593695.1 Leisingera sp. F5
GCCGTTTGCCGCTCTTGGCCAGAATATTTTTGACGCCGAATGGGACGAGCCGGCCGAGCTGTTCAAGCCCTACAAGTTCTTTGAACGCGGCGGCGCCAAGGTGGCGGTGATCGGCCAGGCCTTCCCCTATATGCCGATTGCCAATCCGGGCTGGATGTTCCCGGAGTATTCCTTCGGTATCCGCGACGAGAACATGCAGGCCATGGTGGATGAGGTCCGCGCGGCGGGCGCTGATCTGGTGGTGGTGCTGAGCCACAACGGTTTTGACGTCGACAAGAAGATGGCGGGCAAGGTGCAGGGCATCGACGTGATCCTGTCGGGCCACACCCATGATGCGCTGCCCGAGCCGGTGCTGGTGGGCAAGACCCATATCATTGCGTCCGGGTCCAACGGCAAGTTTGTCTCGCGCGTTGATCTGGATGTGCGCGATGGCCAGCTGATGGGCTTACGGCACAAGCTGATCCCGGTGTTCTCGGATGTGATCGCGCCGGATCCGGTCGTGGCGCAGCTGATCGAGGCCGAACGCGCGCCCTACAAGACGCAGCTGGAGGAGGTGATCGGTCAGACCGATACGCTGCTGTACCGGCGCGGCAACTTCAACGGCACCTGGGATGATCTGATCTGCGATGCACTGCTGAGCGAGCGGGAGGCGGATATCGCCATGTCGCCGGGCGTGCGCTGGGGGCCGTCGGTTGTGCCGGGCGACGACATCACCCGCGAGGATATCTGGAACGTGACCTCGATGTCCTATGGGCAGGCGTACCGGAGTGAGATGACCGGTGAGTTCATCAAGGTGATCCTGGAGGATGTGGCCGACAACATCTTCAACCCCGACCCCTATTACCAGCAGGGCGGCGACATGGTGCGGATTGGCGGCATGGGCTACCGTATCGACATCACCAAGCCGCAAAGCGAGCGGATCAGCGAGATGACCCTGCTGAAGAGTGGCGAGGCAATTGATCCGGCGAAATCCTATGTGGTGGCCGGTTGGGCCAGCGTGAACGAGGGCACCGAAGGGCCGATGATCTGGGATGTGGTCGAGGATCATATCCGCAAGCTCGGCACCGTGACATTGAATCCGAATACCTCCGTGCAGGTAGCAGGCGCTTAAACAGCGCCCGCTCCCGGCGGGGTTAAGACAAAAAAAATTTGCACAGTTGAATTCACGAACGTGAATTTATCTATGTAAGGAGGCAAAGAAGAATGAGTGATGACGCTAAAGGCTTGACGCCCTCGCGCCGCCAGTTCCTGACCGGGGCGGCGGCTGCCGGGGCCGGGGCGGTAGCGGCAGGTGCTGCCAAGGCCGCAACACCGGATCCGCTGATTACCGAAGTTCAGGACTGGGCGAGCGGATTGGGCGAGGGGGTGGATGCCACGCCTTATGGCTTGCCGATCCAGTACGAGAGCGATGTGGTGCGCCGCAATGTAGAGTGGCTGACGGCGGATACCATCAGCTCGATCAACTTTACGCCGATCCATGCGCTGGATGGCACCATCACGCCGCAGGGCTGCGCGTTTGAGCGGCACCACTCGGGCGCCATCGAGCTGCGCAAGGAAGACTACCGGCTGATGATCAACGGGCTGGTCGATACGACGCTGGTGTTCACGTATGCGGATCTGGAGCGTTTTCCGCGCGAGAACCGCGTCTATTTCTGCGAGTGTGCAGCGAATTCGGGCATGGAGTGGGCCGGCGCGCAGCTGAACGGGGCGCAGTTCACACATGGCATGATCCACAACATGGAGTATTCCGGCGTTTCGTTGCGGACGCTGCTTGAGGAAGCAGGCGTGAGCCCCAAGGGCAAGTGGGTCTATGTGGAAGGGGCGGATGCGTCCTCGAACGGGCGTTCCATCCCGCTGGAAAAGGCGATGGACGACGTGCTGGTTGCCTTCAAGGCCAATGGCGAGGCGCTGCGCAAGGAACATGGCTATCCCGTGCGGCTGGTGGTGCCGGGCTGGGAAGGCAACATGTGGATCAAATGGCTGCGCCGGATTGAGGTGACGGATCAAGCGATCGAGAGCCGCGAGGAAACCTCAAAATACACCGATACGCTGGAGAATGGCGTCAGCCGTAAATGGACCTGGGAGATGGATGCGAAATCTGTCGTCACCAGTCCCAGCCCGCAATCACCGATCAAGCATGGCAAGGGGCCGCTGGTGATCACCGGGCTGGCCTGGTCGGGGCGTGGAGCCATCACCGGGGTGGATGTGTCGGTTGATGGCGGCAAGAATTGGCAGGAGGCGCGGTTGGCCGCGCCCGGCACGGACAGAGCGCTGAGCCGGTTTTACCTGGATGTCAATTGGGACGGCTCGGAGATGCTGTTGCAGAGCCGGGCCAGGGATTCCTCTGGCTATGTGCAGCCAACCAAGGCGCAGCTGCGCGCGGTGCGGGGGCTGAATTCGATCTATCACAACAACGCCATCCAGACCTGGTGGGTCAAGGCAAACGGGGAGGCGGAAAATGTCGAGGTTTCCTGATTTTATTGCGGCAGCTGCAATTGCAACGGCCATTGCGGCACCGGCCTATGCGGAAAAATTCGGCCTGGGCCGCCCGGCGCTGCCGGAGGAAATCGCAGCGTGGGATCTGGACGTGGCCCCCGACGGCACTGGCCTGCCCCCAGGCTCGGGCGATGTCTTCACCGGAGAGGAGGCCTTTGCCGAAAAATGCGCCGTCTGCCATGGCGATTTTGCCGAGGGCGTCGGCAACTGGCCCAAGCTGGCAGGCGGGCAGGGCACGCTGGACCATGACGATCCGCTGAAGACCGTGGGCAGCTACTGGCCGTATCTGTCAACCACCTGGGACTATGTGAACCGCTCGATGCCGTTTGGCGATGCGCAGTCGCTGACCCCGGATGAGGTTTATGCCATCGTGGCCTATATCCTCTATTCCAACGATCTGGTGGATGATGAGTTCGTGCTGTCGGATGAGACCTTCAAGGCGGTCGAACTGCCGAATGCCGATGGTTTCATCCTGGATGACCGGCTGGAGGCGGAGAAGCATTTCTGGAACCCGGAACCTTGCATGGGGAATTGCAAGGCGAGCGTTGAGATCACCATGCGTGCCCTGGTGCTGGATGTGACGCCGGAGGAGGAAAGCGCCGAAGCGTCTGCCGAAGCCGAACCGGTTCAGGAGGCGGCGGCGGAGCCCGTTGAAACCGCTGAGGCTCCGGATCCGGAACTGGTGGCCAAAGGCGAGAGGGCTTTCAAGAAATGCAAGGCCTGTCATCAGGTCGGGGACAGTGCCAAATCCAAGACCGGACCCATTTTGAACGGTATCGTCGGCGCCCCCGCCGGTCATGCAGAAGGGTTCCGCTATTCCAAGGCGATGAAAACCGCAGCTGAGGACGGGCTGGTTTGGGACGAGGTTGAGCTGGCGGCCTTTCTGGCCAAGCCGAAGAAATACATGAAGGGGACCAAGATGTCCTTTGCCGGGCTGAAGAAGGACGGCGATATCGAGGCTGTGATCGCCTATCTGCAGTCCTATTCGCAGTAGCCGGCGGCTTGCCGGAAAACAGAAGGGGCGCCTCGCGGCGCCCCTCTTTCATTCGGTTTCTTCAGCGCGCCGGTGCGCCGCCTTTCCCTTAGACGATTTCCGCCGGGTCGAATTGCAGCAGTTAGCTCCATCCTTTGCGGAAGAAATGCGGACTGGCGCCGAACTTGCGTTTGAACTGGCGCGAGAAATGGGTGGCTGAGTTGAAGCCCGATGCCAACGCGATCTCGGTGACGCTCATAGAGGTTTCGTTCATCAGCGCAAAGGCGTGACTGAGGCGCATGTCGAAATAGACGTGCATCGGGCTTTGGTTCAGGTAGCGCGAGAACAGCCGCTCCAGCTGGCGGCGGGAAATGTCGAGCCGGTCGCAAAGTTCGCCAATCGACAGCGGCTCCTCGATCGATTCCTGCATCAGCTGCAGCGCGTTCAGCAGGCGCTGGTTGCGGCTGCCGATGGCCACCGCATAGTTCGATTTCTGCGGCGCGGCCTGGCCGCCTGAGCGCACATGCAGGCACATGTCGGCGACGATGATCGCCAGCTGCTTGCCGTGGCGCTCCTCGATCAGGTGCAGCATCATGTCGGTTGCCGCATTGCCGCCGCCGCAGGTCATCA
>NZ_LUKH01000187.1:0-4093 GCF_001593695.1 Leisingera sp. F5
CAAGGACGGCGCAGCCGCCGTGCGCAGCACGGTTTATCCTTGAGGCGGGGATGGCCAGGGTAAACTCAAACAGGCGCCTTGAGGGCAAACCTGCCCTTAAGCGCCTCTCAGCCAACTTCCTTGCGCTGCAACGCGGCGCCACGCCCAGGGCCGCACAAAGGCGTATTGGCGAGCCAATGCGCCTGCGGGCGCGGGAGCCCTCCCGGCAGCCTCTATAACAGCACCTTTTCAACCAGCATCAGCACCAGAAACACCGGCACCGACAGCCCGATGGCAATCAGCAGCGCCGCTGCCTTGGTCATCCGCGGGGCAGCTGCCGCCTGCCCCATGATCTGTTTTGTTTGCTTCATGCCGGAAGTTAACCATGATTTAGGTTTCCACCGCGTTAATGGCCTCATGTTCGACAGTGCCCCCGATCCCGATATCCCCGCAGCGGCCACCAGCCGCCCCCAGCCCCGCGCCCTCCAGCAATCGCCGGAGTTTGCCCGCGCGCTGATGGCCTGCGGGCAGGACCCGCTGATGCTGGAAGACGCACAGAACCTGCTGGTTTTGCATCGCCGCCTGCCTGGCGGGCTGCGCCTGGCGATGGTGAACCGGGCGGATTTGAGAAACACCGCGCCCCTGATGGCAGCCTTGCGCGCGCGCGGGCTGGGCCGCACCCCGCTGATCCTGTCGCCGGAAACACCCGCGCCGCAGCTCGCCCGCCTTGGTGCGGTGCCGCTTGTCACCCCGGCGCATGCGGCGCTTTGGGATCTGACCGGCGACCCCGAACAGCGCCGGACAGCCCTGCACCAGAAATGGCGCAACCGTCTGAACCACGGCAAATCCCAGGGCCTGCGCCTCACCCGGCAGAACTTGCCGCACGACCCGCGCCACTGGCTGTTTGCGGCCGACGCCAAACAGCAAACCGCCCGCGGCTACCGCAGCTGGCCCCTCCCCCTCACCCTCGCCTATGCGCGCGAAAACAAAGGCAAGGCCAAGCTGTTCCAGGCGTTCGAGGGCAAGGACCCGGTCGCCGCCATCCTGATCCTCACCCATGGCAGCAGCGCCACCTATCACATCGCGCATACCACCGCGCGCGGCAAACAGCTCAGCGCCCATCCCCTGTTGCTGTGGGAGGCCGCATGCTGGCTTGCCGCCAAGGGCATCTGCCGCCTCGACCTTGGCTTAATCGATACCGGGCGCGCGCCTGGGCTTGCCCGATTCAAACTCGGCACCGGCGCCAAGGCGCACCGCCTGGGTGGAACCTGGGGCCTTTGGCCGCCTTTGGGCCGTCTTTTACGCCCCCTGACACTGCTGGACCGGCGGCAGATGGGCGCCTGACCGCCCCGCGACGTCCCGTCCCGCTGGACAGATGCAGGCCGCCTCCATTATATGAACGAATGTTCAGATAACCGGGAGGAGCCCCGCTCATGAAACTTGCAGACACCGCTGCCATTGTCACCGGCGCCGCCTCGGGCCTGGGTGAGGCCACCGCCCGCTACTTTGCCGAACAAGGCGCCCAGGTCACCATCCTGGACCGCGACGCTGACCGCGGCGCTTCGGTCGCGCAAGAGATCGGCGGGCAGTTCGCCCAAACCGACGTGACCAGCGAAGAGTCGGTTTCTGCCGCCATCGCCCATGCCGCGGAGAAGATGGGCAAGATCACGGCCTGCGTAAACTGCGCCGGCATCGCCATCGGCGCCAAGACCGTGGGCAAGGACGGCGCCCATCCGCTCGATGCCTACAAGCGCACCATCGACATCAACCTGGTCGGCACTTTCAACGTCGCCCGCCTCGCTGCAGTGGAAATCGCCAAGAACACCCCCGACGCAGACGGCGCCCGCGGGGTGATCATCAACACCGCCTCCATCGCGGCCTTTGACGGCCAAAAGGGCCAGGCCGCCTATGCCGCTTCCAAGGGCGGCGTGGCCGGCATGTGCCTGCCGATGGCGCGCGATCTGGCGTCCTCGGGCATCCGGGTGATGACCATCGCCCCCGGCATCTTCATGACGCCTATGCTGGCCGGCCTGCCGGAAGAGGTGCAGCAGCAGCTGGCGGCAGACGTGCCGAACCCCGCCCGCCTGGGCGACCCGGGCGAATACGGACGTCTGGCAGGCTTCATCGTCGAGATGGGCTACCTCAACGGCGAGGTTATCCGCATCGATGGCGCCTTGCGGATGCGCTGAACCGCCTGCCGCTGCTTGCCGGTCACACACTCGAAATGGCGTCTTCAGGGCAAACCTGCTCCTGAAGCGCTTCTCAGCAAAAACTTTCAGCGTTGCGCAGCAACGCGCGGCCCAAGGCCGCACAAAGGCGCGTTGGCGCAGCCAAGGCACCTGCGGGCGCGGGAGATTCCCCCGGTCATTGACAATCCCCCGTGCCAGCCATTCACTCTCTCACGGAGGCCCCGATGAGCAAAACCGAACGGCAGAAAATGCTGGCTGGCGACTGGTACTGTTGCCAGGACAGCGAACTGGGGGCGTTGCGGTATCAGGCCCGCACCGCGGTGCATCAGCACAACACCGCACCGCTCGATCCCGCCGCCCAGTTCAGCCCGGCCCTGGCAAAACTCTTTGCCGGCCACGGCGCAAACTGCCTGATCGAAGCGCCGTTTCATTGCGCTTATGGCATCAACATCACCCTCGGCCACAACGTCTATTTGAACGCCGGCTGCACCATTCTGGACACCGCAGCCGTCACTATCGGCGACGGCACCATGCTGGGGCCGAATGTGCAGATCTACTGCGCCCAGCACCACATGGACAGGGCGTTGCGCGCCCAGGGGCTGGAGATCGCCCGCCCCGTCACCCTGGGTACCGACGTCTGGATCGGCGGCGGCGCGATCCTTTTGCCGGGAGTTACCATCGGTGATGGCGCCATCGTCGGAGCCGGCGCGGTTGTGACCAGGGACGTCGCGGCTGGTGAAACCGTAACCGGCAATCCCGCGCGTCCTCGGCGCAAGTAATCAAAAGTTCAAGGCAGCGGCCGCCACCTTAACCTGCAATTCAAATTTCCTGATAAATTCCAAAATTTTACGGCAACATCTTTGACCAAATGTTTCGCGCGCGAAACATTTGGTCAGCCTTACTGTCCTAACCGGAACAACCGCCTCAGCCTTCGGCCTTTTCCTCCAGCAGCAGCCATTCTTCCTCGGCCGCGGCCAGTTTCTCCTGCCGCTCGACCAGCGCCTCGGTCGCCTTCTTGAATTTGACCGGCTCGCGGCTGAACAGCTGCGGATCCGCCATCAGCTCCTGCAGCTTGGCGATCTCCGCTTCCAGCCGCTCAATCTCGCCCGGCAACGCCTCCAGCCGGTGTTTTTCCTTGAAGCTGAGGCCGTCCTTGGGCTGGCTTTCCTGCTTGGGCTTAGGCTTCGAAGGCTTCACCTTCTCAGGCCGGTCAGCCGCCTCCAGCGGACCGCGCTGCGCCAGGTAATCGCTCCAGCCGCCGGCATAGGCGGTGGCCTGGCCATTGCCCTCCATAGCAATTGTGGTGGTCGCCACCCGGTCCAGGAAATCCCGGTCGTGGCTGACCAGCAGCACGGTGCCGTCGTAGTTGTCCAAGAGCTCCTGCAGCAGGTCCAGCGTCTCCACGTCCAGGTCGTTGGTCGGTTCATCCAGAACCAGCAGGTTCGAGGACCGCGCCATCAGCCGTGCCAGCAGCAGCCGCGCCTTTTCGCCGCCTGAGAGCGACCGTACAGGAGCGCGTGCCTGGCGTTCGTCGAACAAGAATTCCTTCAGATAGCCCACCACATGTTTCGGCTGGCCGCGCACCATCACCTGATCCGCCTTGCCGGAAATTCCCAGCAAGGGATCGGCAGTCAGATTCTCCCACAGGGTCGCATTGCCATCCAGCTGATCGCGGGTCTGATCGAACAGCGCAAGTTCCAGATTGGTGCCCTGCTTCACCGAACCGAAATCCGGCTCTTCCAACCCCAGCAGCATTTTGAGAAGTGTGGTCTTGCCTGCCCCGTTGGGGCCGACAAAGGCCACCCGGTCGCCGCGCTGCACCTTCAGCGAGAAATCCCTGACGATCTCTTTGCCGCCAAACGCCTTGCCAAGGCCCTCGGCCTCGATCACCTTGCGGCCCGATTTCGGCCCCGCATCCAGCGCCA
>NZ_LUKH01000188.1:0-4093 GCF_001593695.1 Leisingera sp. F5
GCAGTTCATCCACCCGCTGGTCATGGAAAGCTGCCAGCTGGTCCTGGGATATACACAACTGGTCGATGGCTCGGTCTGGAACACGATGCCGGCCCATGTCCACGACCGCCGGATGGAGGCCTACCTCTACTGGGGCATGGATGACGCATCGCGCGTCATGCATTTCATGGGCGAGCCGCAGGAAACCCGTCACATGGTCGTCGCCAACGAAGAAGCGATCCTGTCGCCGCCCTGGTCGATCCATTCCGGCGCGGGGATCGGCGGCTACACCTTCATCTGGGCCATGGCCGGGGACAATGTCGATTACACCGACATGGATTTCGTTCAGCCGGGAGAGCTGCGTTGAGCCCGTTTTCACTTGAAGGCCGTCGCGCGCTGGTGACTGGCGCGGGCCGGAGGCTGGGCCGCGCGATGGCCGAGACACTGGCAGACCAGGGCTACGCCGTGGCGGTCCACTACGCGGGGTCAAAGGCGGCGGCACAGGAGGTCGTCGCCGGGATAGAGGCGCGCGGAGGGCAGGCCGTTGCCCTGCAGGCGGACCTGCTGGACGAGGCGCAGGCGCAGGCCTTGCTGCCGCGCGCGGCAGAGGCGCTGGGCGGCCCGGTGACGGTGCTGGTGAACAACGCCTCTGTCTTTGAATACGACGATATCGACAGCGCCACGCGGCAAAGCTGGGACCGGCATTTCGAAAGCAACCTGCGCGCGCCCTTCGTTCTGATCCAGGCATTGGCAGCCCAGGTGCCCGATCCGGCGCGGGACGCGCGCGGAGAGCCGGTGGCGCAGGGGCTGGTGGTCAATATGATCGACCAGCGGGTGCGCAAGCTGACGCCCGAATTCATGAGCTACACCCTGGCGAAATCCGCCCTCTGGACGCTGACGCAGACCGCGGCGCAGGCGCTGGCGCCGCGCGTGCGGGTCAACGGGATTGGCCCCGGTCCGACCCTGCAGGGCGGACGGCAGGACGCCGGGGCCTTTGCCCGCCAGAGGGCGTCGACGGTGTTGGAGCGTGGCGCCGACCCCGACGACATCACCGCCGCGCTGACCTTTCTATTGGGGGCGAAAACCGTCACCGGGCAGCTGATTTGCGTTGATGGAGGCCAGCACCTGGGGTGGCAGACGCCCGACGTTGTCGGTGTCGAATAAGGGGATGCGCCCCAGAGTTGTGCACGGGTCACAAAGTCTTAACAAAAGCGTTACGAAAAGGTTATTGGTCTCAAGGGCTTGCAACGTGATTGCTTTTTTGTTGTTTGATATCAGCATGTTAAAATATTGCCTAAAAAATGGGCGCGACGGCGAAGTGGGCCGTACACAAGGAAAAAATCGACCTGCCCGGATTTTGCCCGCAGAGTTATCCACATATTCGGTGGATGTTTAAGTGCTTGAAACGGGCGTCGTTGCATTGCAGCACGGGCAAGGAATCGCGCATTTTGCATATGATCGGGAATACCGCCATTGAGTGAGCAAAACGGGGAGCAGGCCCAGGTGCCAAAGGGCCACGAGATCATCCACGGATACCTCAAAACTCTGGACTCTTCGCCCGGCGTCTATCGCATGCTGGATGACCAGAGCCGGGTGCTTTACGTCGGCAAGGCGCGCAACCTCAAGGCCCGGGTGTCGAGCTATGCCCGGCCCACGGGGCACTCGCGGCGCATCGCCCGGATGATCTCGGAAACCGCGTCGATGATGTTCCTCACCACCCGGACCGAGACCGAAGCGCTGTTGCTGGAACAGAACCTGATCAAGCAGCTCAAGCCCAAATTCAACGTGCTGCTGCGGGACGACAAGAGCTTTCCGAACATCCTGGTGACCGACCACGCCTTTCCGATGATCAAGAAGCACCGGGGCGCCAAGAAGGAAAAGGGCGCCTACTATGGCCCCTTCGCCAGCGCGGGCGCAGTAAACCGGGTGCTGAACCAGCTGCAAAAGGCGTTCCTGCTGCGCAACTGCACGGACAGCATGTTCGAGGCGCGCACCCGGCCCTGCCTGCAGTACCAGATCAAACGCTGTACCGCGCCCTGTGTCGGCAAGATATCGGAAGAGGACTATGCCCGCAGTGTGAAGGATGCACAGCGCTATCTCTCGGACAAGTCGACCGAGGTGCAGGAGCGGCTCAAGACCCAGATGGCCGAGGCCTCCGAAGCGATGGAGTTCGAGCGCGCCGCCGCCCTGCGTGACCGCATCCGCGCGCTGACACAAGTCCAGACCGCACAGGGGATCAACCCGCAGACCACCGCCGAGGCGGATGTGATCGCGCTCTATCTGGAAAACGGCCAGGCCTGCGTGCAGGTGTTTTTCATCCGCGCCAACCAGAACTGGGGCAACCAGGATTTCTACCCGCGCGTCGATGCCGACAACAGCCCAGCTGAGGTTATGGAGGCTTTCCTGGGCCAGTTCTACGGCAACAAGGAACCGCCGCGGCAGCTGATCCTGTCGGATGCGATTGAAAACGCCGACCTGATGGAGGCGGCGCTGGGCGGGAAGGCAGAGCGTAAGGTCGAACTGCTGGTGCCTCAGCGCGGCGAGAAGACCGAACTGGTGGCCTTTGCCGTGCGCAACGCCCGTGAAAGCCTGGCCCGCCGCATGGCCGAAAGCGCGACCCAGACAAAGCTGCTGCGCGGGCTGGCCGAGGCCTTCGGGCTGGACGGCCCGCCGCAGCGGATCGAGGTCTACGACAACTCCCACATCCAGGGCACCAATGCGGTGGGCGGCATGATCGTGATGGGGCCGGAAGGGTTCCTGAAAAACGCCTACCGTAAGTTCAACATCAAGGGCGATGACCTGGTGCCGGGCGATGACTTCGGCATGATGAAGGAGGTGCTGAACCGGCGTTTTTCGCGCCTGTTGAAAGAGGATCCGGACCGGGACAAGGGCCTGTGGCCGGATCTATTGCTGATCGATGGCGGTGCCGGGCAGGTTTCCGCCGTGGCTGAGATCATGGCAGAACACGGCGTGCAGGATATCCCGATGGTGGGGGTGGCCAAAGGCGTCGACCGCGACCACGGCAAGGAGGAATTCCACCGCACCGGTGAACGGGCCTTTGCCCTGCAGCGCAACGACCCGGTGCTATATTTTATCCAGCGGATGCGCGACGAAGCGCACAGGTTCGCAATCGGCACCCACCGCGCCAAACGCGCCAAAGCGATGAGCACGACACCACTGGACGAGGTGCCCGGCGTCGGTGCCTCCCGCAAGCGCGCGCTGCTGGCGCATTTCGGCAGTGCCAAGGCTGTAAGCCGCGCCAATCTGGCCGACTTGCGGGCGGTGGATGGCATTTCCGAAGCCTTGGCCGAGCGGATTTACGACCACTTCCACGCGCTGGGGTAGGTCCGGCGTTTTGGGGCGGGCCGGTTTCGTGCTATTTCCGGGGGGCAGCCTTTTTACTGCCCGGAGGAATTATGCCTGTATCCCTGACCATGAAATCTGTTGTCTACGACACCTATTCCGTGTCCGGCAAAACTCTGCCGGACATAGCCAAGAGCATCAAAAGCAAGGGGCCGAAGGACCCAAACGACAATAAGAAGGTGGCGTTTCTGACCACAACCGAGCTGGAATGCCTGACCGCCAAAGGCAAATATGCGGCTGACGGCAAGCCCAAGATCGAAAAGAAAACCGGCTGGTTTGAAGTGAAGGCAAAAGTCTCGGCACTGAAGCTGGTCCTGCACCCGACGGTGCGCTGCCCGAAACGGTCAGTCAGCGGCTTGTCGCCGCGGGCGCTGATTGAATGGTACCGGTTCTATGCGTGCTGTCTGGTCCATGAGGCGCAGCATGTGGATAAGGCCAAGAAGGAATGCGAGAAAATCGCAAAGGAGCTGAACAAGCTGAAGGGAACCGGGCTGGCAGATACCGAGGCAGAGGCGCTGAAACTGGCCAAGGAAGATCTGATGCGGGAAATCAATAACCATATCTTTATCGACCGGGACCGGTTGAACGAGGTGCACCGGAAGTTTGACCATTCCACCCATCACGGCGAAACCAAGGGCGCATTGCTGGACACGTCCATAGGATGAGCGGAACATGGCGCGCGTGCGTCTGGGGGCAGGTGCTGACGGGTGCTGCGCCCTCTCCTGAACCGCCCATCGCCGAATTTTGATCA
>NZ_LUKH01000189.1:0-4086 GCF_001593695.1 Leisingera sp. F5
GTCCATATTCCCTTTGCACCAAACCTCATCAAACCAGTAATGCAGCAACCGGGTCAAAGGCATGCCGGCCGGGTTTGCGGGATCATACGGGGCCGCCATGGCAGTGCTGCGTTCCGCATTCTTTTGCAGCTGGCCGGCTGCAGGCTCCGCCCTGCGCGGGGACACAGTGGCAATCTCGGGTTTTCTGACAGATTTGGACATATTGATCCTGGGTGCGTTACTGGCCGGGCAGACGGCGGCAAGGACGGGCTGACCGCTGACCGGCTTCGGTTCAGGTATCTCAGGTACAGCTGCGGCAAGCAGATTTGAACCGCCATTGCGTTGATTTCCGTCAGCTTGACGTGACAGCGCTATAGTTTCTGAGCGGAAAGTGCAGGTTTCTGTTGCCAGGTACCTGCGACCCCCGCCTTACACTGTTAGGCGCAAGGACTTAAGTTCGGCGATTAGAACTGCTTACGCAGCCAGAGCCATTGCCGGAGCACGATTGATATAGCGGGTGTGGAGAAAAACCATTTTAAGTAGAAGATCACTTCTTGTGCTAAATAGTTAGGTACAAACAGAATAGCGGGCAACCTCGCGAAACGGGGTTGGACCTTTCGCAGGCTGGCGCCGTTCCATCACCCTACGTCGTGTGCGTAAAAGAATATTGGTGAAAGCTCCACAGACCCCGATGAATGTTCAGATTTTGACCTGAACCGACAAGGCATCCTTCAGATGCTGCGCCATAAAGCTCTGCAATGAGGCTGATGATCACGAGAACAATTTCGAAATGCAGCCGCTTCAGCAGGACCTGGCCAGAAGTGTAGGAGATCGATACCAGTCTCGACAATGCACCCAAAGCTGCATGCATTCGACCAAAAGGCTGCTACTAAGTTGTAGAACACCTGCGAACGCAGTTGATCTCGGATGTCGTTTCCTTTGATGGTAGCAAATAAGTAACCGGCGCCTGCGCCCCACGTTGTTGTGCCAATGCCGTATTGCGAGATCTTGCCCATCTCACAGTGGGGAGTGTGTTTCGCACAGTGCATTACAAATTCGTATCTCAATTCGTTGGGTGTCGATACATGGCCAGGCCCTCGTGTGGAGAAAATCGAACGAGAATCCCGGTCTGGAAATGTATCAAAACGTATCCTTGAGTTGCAGTCATGCGCTGGCTAGCTAGATAAATCGGAGGCAAAGGGAGCTGTTTTGATGCGCCATAAAGCGGGGAAATTGTGGACATCGCTGGCGCTAGCACTGGTGCTGGCGTTGTCCGCGCTTTTTGCGCCCCTGACCGCAGAAGCAGAAGACCAGTCTGAGGGAGTTTCTGTTGCACAGCATGAAACTGTAGACGGGCACAGCCATTCCAGCCCCGGCCCCTGCCACAAGGCTGCGGCCTGTGAAGCGCCTGTTGCGCTGCAGTTATGGCAGAAGGTTTCCATTGCTGAAAAAGCAGGAAAACTGGCTGTTGTATTGAAGGATTTCGGTCTGGCTTCCGCGGCGCCCGAAGCGCATCTTCCGCCTCCTAAAGCGTGATCCTAAGCGCCTGACCCCTCTGCTTGCTTTTCCCTCCGCTTGAGAGCAGCAGCTTGCATGCATTTTCCAGCTCAATCCGGAGCGAACGCTTAATCGGCTGGCCCTGGCGCGCTCAATCGCTGCGTTTGCGAATGTCTGCAGTGGACCTCTGACCACCATCTCACGACATCTCAATTAAACTAAGGACTGACGATGCCACCCAACGCAACTTGGTGCGCGGCTATTGCCGACGCTGCTCTTGCCCCTCAGGCAGCAGCACCTCAGCGTGGCAGTTCCAATGAGGCTGCCGCATTTTTTCTCTCATTCTGAAGACCGATTTCAATGCCTCCCGAGCACACTTCTCCGCACTACCATTCTTTTGCCCTTGAGACCGCCAATTGGCTGGGCTTCAGATATGGTGAAACCTCCCCGGAATGGGTGCATCCGGCGATGCATCTGGTTTTGCTGCTGGCCCCGGCGCTTCTGGCAGTCTGCGCTGCCACTCTGCTCGGCCGGGTGCTCCACCTGCGGCTGTCGCATTCCACCGCAAGCCTGGTTAAGCCGACTAACGATCACATCGCCGGCCTTGACTGCAACCTGATTGCCCACATTGTCCGGACCACGCGCCGCCAGCAGTTTTTCCTACTGCTTTTAAGCCTGTCACTGCTGCCAGTCCTGTATCTATCACTGGAACTGCCCAAGCAGATAGTGAACAACGTCCTGAGCAAATCGCACACGCCGCTGAGCCTGTTGGGATACGACCTCACCGCCACACAGCATCTGGCAGTTTTGAGCGGTGTTTTTCTGCTGGCGATCACACTGAACGGTGTCGGGAAGTACCTACTTAACGTGCTGAAAGGGCGGCTCGCCGAACGCTGCCTCAGACGTCTACGGCTGCTCATCTACCGCCATTGGCGCAAACATACCTGGGGCACCCGCAAAAGCGAGCTTCCGCAGGTTCTGGGGCAGGAAGCTGAACCGATTGGCGGATTTTCAGCAGATCTGGTGGCGCTTCCGGTTACCCAGGGCGGAACGCTGATCACGATCCTGCTGTTCATGTTCATGCAGGATCCAATCCTCGGTGCGGCTGCGCTGACCATTTTGCCGCTGCAACTGTTTCTGCTGCCATTTCTGCAGCGGATCGTGAACCGGCTGAGCCGGGAGCGCATTCAGGAAATGCGGAATCTTGCACGCGGTTTGACAGGGCAGCTGAACCCGTCACAGGACCGCCCCGGCGAGGTCCTGGCAACCGCCGCCTCTCTGCGGCAGCTAGAGCATATCCGCAGGCGCATCCATCGGGTGAAGTTCTTTACCAAAGCGCTGAACAATTTCCTTACCGCGCTGACGCCGTTTCTGTTCTATTCCCTGGGTGGCTACTTTGTCCTTGAGGAGCGCATTACTCTGGGCGCACTGATCGCGGTGCTGGCGGCGCACAAGGATTTCTCAGCTCCGCTTAAGGAGCTGTTCCGATTCTACCAGCAGCTTGAAGACACAAAAATACGCTACAAAGAGGTTCTGCGTTTTCTGATGGAACAGGAGGAAGAGGACAAAAAGACGTCAGCGAACGGCTGACATCCATTGCAGAACACGCGACTTGATCTGACATTTCTGCTCTTCTGGAGCGCAAGCAAAGAGTGCCGATCAATGACGAGTATTCAGGACAAGATCATCAAGCCGAAGCTGGGGCTGCTGGAGCTTGCGAAGCAGCTCGGCAGCGTTTCGCAGGCCTGCAAGGTGATGGGGTGCAGCCGGGACAGCTGCTACCGCTTCATGGAGCTATGTAAACAGGGAGGCGGGCAGGCGCTGATGGATCTCAGCCGCCGCAAGCCGATCCTGAAGAACCGGGTGCCGGAGCACGTTGAGCGGGCGGTGATCGAACTGGCGATTGAAAACCCGGCGCCGGGGCAGAAGCGCGCCTCGCGGGAACTCCAGCAGCAGGGCATCATGGTGTCATCTTCCGGCGTCCGCTCGATCTGGCTGCGCAACGGTCTGGAGGCCATGAAGAAACGCCTCAAGGCATTGGAAGGCCCGTGCCGCCCAGGACGGCATCCTGCTCACCGAGGCGCAGATGGCCGCGCTGGAGAAGGCCCGGCAGAAGAAGGGGGCGCATGGCGAGATCGAAAGCCGCCATCCGGGCTGTCCCGGCAGCCAGGGCACCTATTACCTGGGCACGATGAAGGGAGTGGGACGCATCTGCCAGCAGACCTTCATCGAGACCTATGCGCGGGTGGCGGCCGGTAAGCTCTGCACCGGGAAAACGGCGATCACCGCCGCCGGCCTGCTGAATGACAGGGTTACCCCTTCTTTGCCGGACACGGCATCAGCCTGTTGCGCATCCTGACGGGCCGCGGCACCGAATATTGCGGCAAAGCCGGAAGCCATGCCTATCAGCTCTACTTGGCGGCCGGGGACGTGGACCACACGAGAACCAAGGCGAACAGCCCCCAGAGTGAGACCGTAAGGCAATCGATCCAGTAAATCGATTGCAGGGCGAACGGGATCTGCGAGCGCTTCCACCGGACCACCAAGGATGAGTTCTGCGACATCGCCTTCCGCAAGAAGCTCTACCGGCCGGTGGAGGAATTGCAGGTG
>NZ_LUKH01000190.1:0-4042 GCF_001593695.1 Leisingera sp. F5
GTCAATGATCTTTGTGTCGCCCGACGGTGAACGCTCAATGAACACTTATCTGGGGATTTCTTCCGAGCTGAGTTCGGAGGATGTTCCCCAAGACGCCGCCGGCAAGGCCCGGATCATGTTTCTGGAGGGTTATCTGTTCGACAAAGACAAGGGCAAGACCGCCTTCATGGAAGCGGCCCGCAAGTGCCGCGAGGGCGGCGGCCGGGTCGGCCTCTCGATTTCCGACCCGTTCTGCGTTGAACGGCACCGGGACAGCTTCCTGAGCCTGATCGGAAACGAACTGGACTTTGTGATCGGCAATCAGGACGAGATATGCGCGCTGTTTGAAACCGATGATCTGGAAGCGGCTATGGCCAAGACCGCCGCGATCTGCCCGCTGGTGGTCTGCACCCGATCCAGCGACGGGGTAACAGTGCTGAATGACGGCGTGCGCATCGATGTCCCGGTCGAAGCCATTGTGCCTGTGGATGCCACCGGCGCGGGCGACCAGTTTGCCGCCGGGTTCCTGTTCGGCATGGCCACCGGCCGCAGCATGGAAATCTGTGCCCGGATGGGCTGCGTCTGCGCCGGCGAAGTGATCCGCCACATCGGCCCGCGCCCGGAAACCAATGTGCTGCACCTGCTGGAAGAGGCCGGACTGGCCTGATTTCAGCGTCCTGCTCCCGCCGTCGAACCAGCGCCTGACGGTGCTGTCTCTCCCGTCGGGCGCAGGACGCAAGGGCGCCAGCCCGCGCAGCCTCCTTGCATCAGCACTATTGGTTTTTCGAGTTTCTTGACGTCAGCTGTTTGCGGCCGCCTGCGCTTTGCTCAAAAGCTCTTTGAAGGTCTCGACCTCCTGCGTTTCCAACCCCTCCAACAGCTGGGCTTGAGTCTGCACATGTGCAGTTACCGCCCGGTCAACCAGGGCCAGACCTTCCTCTGTCAGACCCACCAGAAAGCTGCGGCTGTCCTCCGGGTTCACCTCGCGCTTGACCAGACCGTCCGCTTCCAGCCGGTCGATCCGGTTGGTCATCGTGCCTGAGGCCACCATGGTTGCCTTCAGCAAATCCCCCGGCGACAGCGTGTAAGGCGCTCCTGACCGGCGCAGCGTGGCCAGAACATCGAATTTGGCCGCATTCAGCCCGAACTCCGCAAAGGTCGCATGCATTCCGCGCTGATACGCCAGGTACAGCCGCGCCACCCGGCCGATCACGCCCATGGCCGTGACATCAAGGTCCGGCCGCTCCCGTTCCCATTGCTGGGTGATAAAATCCACATGGTCCATGGCAAACGGTTTAGGCGATTGCATCTTGACGTCAAGATAAAATCCATTATCTCGATGTCAAGATAAGGAGAGAGACATGCCCATCCAGACCCTTCTACTGACCGCGCTTGCCCCTGCCGTCTGGGGCAGCAGCTACATTGTGACGACAACCCTTCTGCCCGGCCATTCGCCGCTGGTGGTGGCCTTGCTGCGGGCGCTGCCTGCCGGGCTCTTGCTGCTGCTGCTGGTGCGCCGGCTGCCGCCGCTGAACTGGCTGCCGCGCCTTGCGGTGCTGGGGGCGCTGAATTTCTCGCTGTTCTGGGTGCTGCTGTTTGTGTCCGCCTACCGCCTGCCGGGCGGAGTTGCCGCCACGCTGGGTGCGGTGCAGCCGTTGATCGTGGTGTTTCTGTCAGCCCTGCTGCTGAAAACACAGATCCGCGCCGCCGCCATTGCCGCCGCCCTGCTAAGCATCGCGGGCGTTGCCCTTTTGGTGCTGACCCCTGCGGCCGAACTCGACACATTGGGCGTTCTGGCCGGCCTTGGCGGGGCGCTGTCGATGGCCGGCGGTGTGGTTCTGAGCCGCAAATGGCAGCCGCCGGTGCCGCCGCTCACCTTCACTGCCTGGCAGTTGACCGCAGGCGGGCTGCTGCTGGTGCCGGCGACGCTGTGGATGGTGCCGGAGATCCCCGTTTTCACCGCGGCCAACATCGCCGGCCTAGCCTACATGAGCCTGATTGGCGGTGCGCTGACCTATATCCTGTGGTTCCGCGGCCTGGCCCGGATCGAACCCTCGCAGGTGTCGCTGCTCGGAGTGCTCAGCCCGCTGTCAGCAGTGATCCTGGGCTGGCTGCTGCTGGCCGAGAGCCTGACACCCAACCAGATGCTGGGCGCCGTACTGGCCCTGTTCAGCCTGTGGCTTGGCCAGTCCCGGCTGCGCCTGCGCGCCAAACCGCCCGCAACTCCGGCGGAGTAACCAAAGTCACCGCGGCATTGCAGGCTCGCACGCCTTGCCGCGGTGACAATCCAGAACCTGTCGCCGCACTTCGGGCGTATCGGCAAATACAAACCCGCCACAGGCATTGGCCCGGATAACCAACTCCTGCCCGCGCTGTTCGGCAAAGAACACCTGCCCCCCCCCCGTGGCCATGCCGCCGCACCAGGGGCCAAGGCATTCCACCTCCAGCACTGCCTGCACGTTGATCCGTTTGGAGAAATACCTGCCGTCCAGCATCTTGCCCGACAGCTGCGCCGGGATGCGGGTCAGCTGCGGTGTGTCATTGGGATTGTCCGTATGGGATTGTGGCAGCAGGCTTTCGTCGAAACGCAGCTCGCCCGCGATGATATTGTAGACGCTGTCCGACTTCGCGGCCTGCAGATAGGCATCTGCCGGTCCCCAAGGAAGGCAGCTGAGGGCGGCAGCAGAGTTGGCGAAAATTGTCACAACCATGGCTGCGATCAGAACGCTTAGGGCGGCGCCTGACCTTGGGGAGGTGCAAAGCGCATTCCCGCGGGGAAAGTCAGGCGCCGCCCGGCCTTTCGGCCGGACTGAACAGCTTAAGAGAAGCCGGCGCGATCCCATCTCACAAATACTCCCTGAACTCAGCTACCACCCGTGCATAAACCTCGCGCTTGAAAGGCACGATCTTCTCCACCAGCTGCTCCACTGGCTGCCAGCACCAGGCCGAAAACTCCGGGTGATCCGTCTCGATATTGACCTGATCATCGCGGCCCTGAAACCGCATCAGATACCACTTCTGCTCCTGCCCCCGGTACTTGCCGCCCCAGAACTTGGGCACCACGTCCTGCGGCAGGTCATAGGGCAGCCAGCCATCGCTCTCGGCGATGATCTCGACCAGCTCCGGCGCCACGCCGGTTTCCTCTTCCAGTTCGCGCAAGGCCGCCGCGCGCGGGTCCTCGCCGGCATCAATCCCGCCTTGCGGCATCTGCCAGGCGTCCTTGTAACGGTCCTTGCGCTGGCCGACAAAAACCGCGCCATCTGCATTGATCAGCATCACCCCGACATTGGGGCGGTAGGGCAGCTTGGCAATTTCTTCCGGCGTCATCTGGCTCTCCTCGGCATGCGTTGCACAACCTTAGACCGCTTGCCGCGGGGGCACGCAAGGGGGTGACGCGGCGTTTGCCCGTGACAAGGCGGCCCGCGCCCACGATCCTAGGCGCAACTGCCAGGGAGAGTTTCAGATGACTGCGTACCCCAACATGCTTGCCCCGCTGGATCTGGGCTTTACCACGCTGAAGAACCGGGTGCTGATGGGTTCGATGCACACCGGGCTGGAGGAAACCGGCGACTGGAACCGGGTGGCGGAGTTTTATGCCGCCCGCGCCCGCGGCGGTGTGGCGCTGATGGTCACCGGCGGCATCGGCCCGAATCTGGAAGGTTCGGTGCTGCCGGGCGCCTCGATGATGGCCTCTGCCAAAGATGTCGAGAAGCACCTCATTGTGACGGACCGAGTGCATCAGGCAGGCGGAAAAATCGCCATGCAGATCCTGCACGCAGGCCGCTATGCCTATGGCCCGAAATGCGTCGGCCCCAGCCCGGTGAAATCGCCGATCTCTCCCTTTCCACCGAATGAGCTGGACGAAGACGGCATCGAAAAGCAGATCGCAGACATCGTCAACGCCGCCCGCCTGGCGCAGGAAGCGGGCTATGACGGGGTCGAGATCATGGGATCCGAGGGTTATTTCCTCAACCAGTTTCTGGTCACCCGCACCAACAAACGGACCGACCGCTGGGGCGGGTCTTATGAAAACCGGATGCGTTTGCCCATCGAAGTGGTGCGC
>NZ_LUKH01000191.1:0-4040 GCF_001593695.1 Leisingera sp. F5
CGGTAGGCCCCTTCAGAAGAAGGGGCAGACCGTTGGCTTGGGCCATCTCGAAGACGGTGCATTCATCGCCTGCAGGACGGTAGAAGGGCACGGAAGGCATGTTCATCGCGTTCATGGCTTACTCTCCCGGTACGGCCGCGGGGCCGGGTTTGATGACTTCGCGGCGGACCACCACGGTTGCGTAGATGAACAAGAGCGCACCCAAGACCACCACCACGCCAGAGCCGAGACGCATCAGGTAGAACAATCCCAGCTGGTCCTGCACATCCATGTAATAGTCGCCGACAATGCGCTGCATGTGAGTCTGGATGGTGCCTGCAAAGGTCAGCACAAAGGTCATAAAGGCCATGCCGCCGGTCATCAGCCAGAAGGACGCCATGTTCAGCACCTGGTTATAGGGGTCGCGGTTGCGCAGGTGCGGCATCGCATAGGTGAACATCGCCAGGTTCATCGCCACATAGGCGCCGTAGAACGCGAGGTGTCCGTGGGCGGCGGTGATCTGGGTGCCATGGGTATAGTAGTTCACCCCGTGCAGCGTGTGCAGGAAACCCCAGACGCCGGCGCCAAAGAAAGCCACGGTCGAAGCACCCAGCGACCACAGCAGCGCGGCCTTATTCGGGTGGTTCTTGCGGCCCTTCCAGACCATGACAAAGGCAAAGCTCATCATTGCGAAGAACGGGATCACTTCGAGGGTCGAGAAGATCGAGCCGACCCACTGCCAGTAACCCGGTGTGCCGATCCAGAGGAAATGGTGGCCCGTGCCGAGGATGCCGGAGAACAGCGCCAGGGCAACGATGACATAGAGCCATTTCTCCACCACTTCGCGGTCCACACCGGTCAGTTTCAGCATCAGGTAGCCAAGGATCGCGGCCATCACCAGCTCCCAGGTGGCTTCCACCCACAGGTGCACAACAAACCACCAGTACATTTTATCAAGGCTGAGGTTGTCCGGGTTGATAAAGGCAAAGATCCACAACAGCGACAGCAGCCACAGGCCCATCAGCAGGATGTTGGTGATCGCGGTTTTGCGGCCCGCCAGCACGGTCAGGGAGATATTCGCGAGGAATATCACCGCCGCAACCAGAATGCCGAACTTGACCCACAGGGGCTGTTCCAGGAACTCCCGCCCGCCGTGGATGCCGACGAGGTAAGATCCGACCGCGCCCAGGGTGCCGACGACAAGAATGGCCAGTTGGATATAGGCCAGCTTGACTGAGAACAGCTCACGCTCGGATTCTTCCGGCACCAGGTAATAGGCAGCACCGAAGAAGCCCAGCAGCAGCCAGACGATCAGCGCGTTGGTGTGCAGCATACGCACGATGTTGAAGGGCAGCAGCTCGCTCAGCGTGTTGGGCCAGACATAGATCCAGCCGGCCAGAAGCCCGCCAAGGACCTGAATTGCAAACAGGCCCATTGCCACCATGAAATAGGCATAGGCCACCTTTTGTGATTGATATTTCATTGTTTCTCTCCCTCAGCCCGCGTCATTCGGAGGCCAGTTCTGGGTATCGGTCTGATCCGCCCAGCGCAGGAATTCGGACAGGGCCTTGGTCTCTTCGTCGGTCAGGTCGAAGAACGGCATCTGGCGGCGGCCCTCAACGCCGGAGGGCTGCGACTTCATCCAGCCGTCAAGCATTTCATAAGCGCCTTCGGGGTCGTCCAGCACGCCCCAGCGGGTCATCACATTGCCCACCTCCGGGGCAAAATAGGCGCCCTCGCCATGCAGGGTGTGGCAGTTGATGCAGGAGTGGCGCTCCCACACGTGTTTGCCCAGACGCACGTCGTCGGTCAGCTCCATGCCAGCGGTGGATGTGTTCACGATGTAGCGGTGGCTTTGCGCGGTCATGGCCACGAACACGACGACGAAGAACAAGGAGCCTCCGTAGAAAACGTTCCTGGCCCGCGACTTGGTAAGTATCTCTGACATATCGCGGTCCTGAGTACAGTTGCGGATAGGACCTGCCTAAACCCGCGCACCGCCGCGGATATTGTCGAAGCGCAAAGACCGGGCGCATTGCCGCACGCAGGATGCAGGAAAAGGAGGATGCCCATGCGCCGCCCCGATTTCGACGACCCCGACCTGCCGCTTGCCGAGCTGTTTCACCACTGGCCCGCCTGCGCGGGCGAGTTCATGCGCCGCCAGATGATCTGCCCCGGCTGCCCGATCGCGCCGTTCCACACGGTGATTGACGCCTGCGAGGAATACGGGCTTGAGGAGATGGCGTTCCGGGAGCAGTTGAAAGGGGTGATGGGGTGAGGTGCGGATCACTTGGCGCAGATAGCGACATCTGCAAACATTGGCGAATGCACTGAAGCGGTTATTGGACAAGAATGTAGCTAAAGCTCAGTTGTAGAACACGCGACTTGATCTGACATTTCTGCTCTTCTGGAGCGCAAGCAGCAGACCTTCATCGATACCTATGCGCGGGTGGCGGCCGGTAAGCTCTACACCGGGAAAACGGCGGTCACCGCCGCCGGCCTGCTGAATGACAGGGTTATCCCCTTCTTTGCCGGACACGGCATCAGCCTGTTGCGCATCCTGACGGACCGCGGCACCGAATATTGCGGCAAAGCCGGAAGCCATGCCTATCAGCTCTACCTGGCCGTCGAGGACGTGGACCAGCCGATCATCGCTGTATTACACGCCGGTTGGTGTGAATGCTGAGACGCTGGAACTGATGAATGAGATTGACCGGGTGTTCACGAAGTACCCGTTCTTCGGCAGTCGCCAAACCGCGGCCTACTTGCCTAGAAATGGTCTCCACGCAGGCCGCCATCGTGTACGCCGTCTGATGGGTATCATGGGGCTGCAGGCCATCTATAAAGGTCCAAACACGAGCAAGAAGCATCCTCAACATCGCATTTACCCTTACCTGCTGAGAAAGCTGCCAATCACGCGACCCAATCATGTTTGGTGCAGTGACATCACCTACATTCCAGTCAGACGTGGCTGCCATTATCTGGTCGCGATCATGGATTGGGCAACGCGCAAGGTGCTGTCCCGGCGGCTGTCGAACACGCTGGACGCTAGTTTTTGTGTGGAGGCATTGAATGAGACCAACGCCAAATACGGTAAACCAGAGATCATGAATACGGACCAAGGATCGCAGTTCACTGGTGCGGCATGGATCACCACTTTGACGGAAGCTGATGTCAAAATCTCGATGGATGGGCGGGGCCGCCACCTCGGCAACATCTTCATCGAACGGCTGTGGCGATCCCTGAAACAGGAGGCCGTTTATCTGCATGAAATGCAAGACGGCTTCTAGGCCAAACGGGTGATCAAAGATTGGATCAGCTTCTACAACACGGAGCGGCCCCAAACGGCCCTCGACAAACGATCCCCCGACGACGCATTCTTCAACACAGAACGATCTCAAAAGGCGGCATGAAACCAACCAGATTACATCTTAGCTGAGCCGCAAAGCTGTCCAGAAAAGCAGGACCACTTCACCGCACCGTTGGCCGATCCTATTTGGTCACACCAGAGCTGTTTCGGGCGTCGCAGGCACTAGAACGAAATTGCCGATATGGCTTTTTTTCAAAAACTCCTGCTGCGCCTCAGCGATTTGGTCGAGCGGAAAGACTTTCGCAAGTAGCGGGCGGATTTCGCCGCGTTCGATATAGGAAATGAGGTTGGGAAAGACCGGCGCGTCCCATGCTGTGCTGCCGATCAGGGTCAGGTCCTTCAGATACATGTCCCGCATATCAAGGCTAACGATCGGGCCAGCAATCGCGCCCGATGACACGAACCGACCACCCCGTTTCAGCACCTTCAGCATGTTCGGAAATCCGTCACCCGCCACATTATCGACCACCACATCGACTGCCATTTCGCCCAGCTCGCCTACCAGATCGGCCCCCCGATCAAGGATGATATCCGCGCCCAGTTTCCGCAAAACGTCGGCTTTGTCCGCACGCGGCATGGCAGCGTCGCGTGTCATAGGCGCCATCGGCGATCACGGTGCCGATGTCTTCGTCCTCGGGGAACTGACCCAACAAGTCCGGTAAGACCGGGCTGTCGCCGTCGCGGCTGGGGG
>NZ_LUKH01000192.1:0-4024 GCF_001593695.1 Leisingera sp. F5
GTTCCAGCGCCGCCGGATCTCCTCAAAGTCCCACCTCGGAGAGAAGCCGGCCTGCATCCACCGCCAATAGGACGGGCTGCAGGTCTTCCTGCACGACAGCCGCGTCGGGATCGGCTCCAATGCCTCTCTCGGCAGATCGCTGCGCAATTGCCTGCCAGGCAGAGGTGCGAGAACCTGTTCCGTTCGATCGCCCTGACGAGAAAGAACGCGCTCTTCGCCGGCCATGATGAAGGCGGCCGCGCCTGGGGCCGCATCGCTACGCTCATCGCAACGGCGAAGATCAACGGCGTCGAGCCTTTTGCCTATGCGGCTCCCTTTCTGTGGGGTGAGAGAATGGAGAAACTGTGTGCTCAATGACGGCCCCCAGCCGTCTCCATCACTTCACCCTTGGTCAGCATCCGGATGACATGCCGCAGATTCAGCTCCGCACCTCGTCCGGTGATTTCCAATGCCTCAATCACTGCTTCAACAGACGCTTGCGTCAATCCGCGTCTCCCGCCCTCACGGCGGGCAAATTCGGCCAACTCAGTTACAGGAATCGCCTGGAAGTGAATCACCTCCAGGCGGCTCAGCAGAGGGGCTGGCAAAGTGACCAAGGTGTTGGAGGTCAGCACCCAGCTGATCCAAGACATGTCGAAACCCACCTGGTAAAAGGGGCACTGCCACAAAGTTGCAGAAGATGGCTCCACGAGGGACAGTAGCCCCTCGGTCAGGCCGAAGCTGTTTCCTTTGGTCGAAGTTGCAACCCCGGCCTTTTCCACTTCGTCAACAACGACCACCGGATTCGCAATCAGGTGCTTCAGGATCGTCATCAAAGGGCGTCCCGGCTGTGCGTTGGACCAGCCTCGCTGGGAGCCCACAATACCGAACGACGCCTGCTCCGCCGTCGCCTCCACACCACAGCGGGGCACGCCGAGTGCGGCGCTCAGCTGACGGGCCCACATGCTTTTGCCGATCCCCGGCGGCCCGTCGAGAAGAACCGGAGGCAGGCGGAAGCCAGCATCGCCATTGCGGACCGAGCCCCGCATCGACTTCCATAGAAGATCTGTCGCTGGCGCCATCCAAGGTATGCCGGCATGGATCCCGGCTGCGATTTCATCCGCCTGATGCTCTGTCCGGATCCGGATCAGCTCCACACCGTTGCGCAGAACCTCCAAGGCTCTCCGGTCGTCGAGCTTGAGGTGGGAGAGACCTGCGGCCGCAGCCCGCCGTTCCGCCAGCCTGCTTACCCGGCGATCCACGCGGTCCTGACCTTCGCGCCCGAGACCAACCTGCATCAATTCGGTTTCCCACCGAAGGCGGTCATCACGATCCTCAGGGTCCGGAGGCACAATGCCGCGCTCGAGGGCGCGGCGCGTTTTCAGGAACCGTTCCAGGCGCTGCCGTATTGCACGCCGGTCTTTGTCGGCATTGTGGAACTCTGCTTCGATGAACTTGATCTTGGACATAGCTGGCCCTTTCCCGGCGCACTGCGCCGTCTGGCTCCCGATTGCACTCAGTGCGCTCAGGAAGATGAAGGAAAGAACCTGGCCAGGTTTGAGCTTCAGTCCTGCTCAATACAGCCATTTCAGTCAACAGGTGGCGCTGATCTTCGGAGGGGAAACGCATCCCTTCAGCACGCAGAAGGCAGGGATCTCATAAGTCATTGTTTTAAAACAAAACCACCGGCCGAATTTCGGCCGGTGGCAACTAACCTCGTGTCAGAATGGCAGAAAACCCCCATCAATGGCAGTTATTTCTTGGGTCCGACAACAACAGTCCTACCTCTATTCAGCCACACTTCGAATGACCGCAGCTGCGGCAGGTCATGCAGCCTTCGACCATCTGCATGTCGAACTGGCCGCAGCTCGGGCAGGCCTTGCCGCGCGGAGCGTTCAGGTTCACCACCTGCGCCTGCGGGTCGGATTTCAGGCCCATTCCCTCGCCTTCCAGGAAACCGGTCTTGATCATGTGGGTCTCGATCACGCCGCCGATCGCCGCCAGGATCGACGGGATGTACTTTCCCTGCACCCAGGCGCCACCACGCGGGTCGAACACCGCTTTCAGCTCCTCAACGACAAAGGACACATCGCCGCCGCGGCGGAACACGGCCGAGATCATCCGGGTCAGCGCCAGCGTCCAGGCGTAATGCTCCATGTTCTTGGAGTTGATGAACACCTCGAACGGGCGGCGGTGGCCGTTGATGATGATATCGTTGATGGTCAGATAGATCGCGTGCTCGCTGTCCGGCCACTTCAGCTTGTAGGTATGGCCCTCCAGCGACTGCGGGCGGTCCAGCGGTTCGGACATGTAGACCACTTCGGCACTATCGCTCTCATGCGGTGCCTGGGCGGTCTCGCCCGGCGCGGTGTCGGCGCTTTCGCTGACCGACAGAACCGAGCCGGTCACGTCATTCGGACGGTAAGTGGTGCAGCCTTTGCAGCCCTGATCCCAGGCCTGCATGTAAACGTCCTTGAAGTCATCAAAGGAGATGTCTTCCGGGCAGTTGATGGTCTTAGAGATCGACGAGTCGATCCATTTCTGCGCCGCCGCCTGCATCTTGACATGGGCCGCGGGCGGCAGGGTCTGGGCGTTGACGAAGTAACCGGGCAGTTTGGCATCGGCGCCGAATTTCTCGCGGTACATCTGCACTGCGTAATCGACCACTTCCTCTTCGGTGCGCGACCCGTCCTTCTGCAGCACCTTGCGGGTGTATGCATAGGCAAACACCGGCTCAATGCCCGAGGACACATTGCCGGCGTACAGCGAAATGGTGCCGGTCGGCGCGATGGAGGTCAGCAGTGCGTTGCGGATGCCGTGCTCGCGGATTGCGTCGCGCACGTCCGCGTCCATGTTCAGCATATTGCCGGAGCTGAGGTACGCCTCGGCATCGAACAGCGGGAAGGCGCCCTTCTCCTTGGCCAAATCCACCGACGCCAGATACGCGGCGCGGGCTATGCTATGCAGCCATTCGTCGGTCTGACGCGCCGCTTCGTCCGAACCATACTCCAGACCAAGCATCAAGAGCGCATCGGCCAGGCCCGTGACGCCAAGGCCGATCCGGCGCTTGTTCTTGGCTTCCTGCGCCTGCGCCTCCAGCGGGAATTTGGAGACATCGACCACATTGTCCATCATCCGCACCGCGGTGGCGACCAGCTCCTGCATCGCCTCCTGGTCCAGATGCGCGTCTTTCTCAAACGGATTGGCCACCAGCCGCGCCATGTTGACCGAGCCCAAAAGGCACGCACCATAGGGCGGCAGCGGCTGCTCGCCGCAGGGGTTGGTGGCGCAGATGTTTTCGATATAGGAAAGGTTGTTGGCCTTGTTGATCCGGTCGATGAAGATCACGCCGGGTTCGGCATAATCATAGGTCGCCTGCATGATCTTGTTCCACAGATCGCGCGCCTGCACGGTGTGGTAGACCTTACCGTCAAACACCAGTTCCCAGGACCCGTCGGCCTTGACCGCATCCATGAAAGCATCGGTGATCAGCACCGACATGTTGAACATGCGCAGGCGGGCAGAATCGGATTTGGCAGTGATGAAAGCCTCAACATCCGGATGGTCGCAGCGCATGGTGGCCATCATCGCGCCGCGGCGCGAGCCGGCCGACATGATGGTGCGGCACATCGCATCCCACACATCCATGAACGACAACGGGCCGGAGGCATCCGCCGCCACGCCCTTCACATCCGCGCCGCGCGGCCGGATGGTTGAGAAGTCATAGCCGATGCCGCCGCCCTGCTGCATGGTCAGCGCTGCTTCTTTCAGCATGTCGAAAATCCCCGACATGCTGTCCGGCACGGTGCCCATCACAAAGCAGTTGAACAGGGTCACCTGGCGCGCAGTGCCAGCGCCTGCAGTGATGCGGCCTGCGGGCAGGTATTTGAAGTCTTCCAACGCGGCAAAGAACTTCTCTTCCCAGGCATCCGGCGCCTGTTCCGCCCGCGCCAAATCGCGCGCGATTCGCCGCCAGCTGTCCTCGACGGTGACGTCGATCGGCGTGCCATCGGCCTGCTTGAAACGGTATTTCATATCCCAGATC
>NZ_LUKH01000193.1:0-4005 GCF_001593695.1 Leisingera sp. F5
ATGATCACACGCCGTTCTATCGTATGGAGCTGACCCCGGATGACCTGGTGGTCTTCCGCCCGCGCGCGCCTCAGAGCGATCTTTTGCCCGGTATCAGACTGCCAGAGTGGGCAGAGGAAAAGGCAAGAAAAATCGCCAGGGCAAAGGCTCGGGACTACTATGCTCTACGCTCTAACTGGTTGGCGTTTGCCAACTCTGAAGCCGCCAAGGGCAACCCGCCCAAGAACGCAGGTGCAGCTTTCGTAGCCTACTGCAAGAAGCAGGATAGCTTACGCGCATAGAAGGCTTCTTTTCGAAGCTGACAATTTCTCATATCCAATAGCGCAACCTCAAACCTCTTTTAGAAAGCCCTTAAGCACATGAAAAAACTGGCTTCAGCCATGCTCCTAGTCGCAGCTTCAGTCGGCCCAGCATTTGGAAAAACAGCACGTTGCTACGTCGAGTACCTAGGAAACGTCTAAGTTTCCGCTGACCTCGCGATATTGAAGTGTATGCAAGGTACACTCTTACGTCTTTATGGCACCAGCACCGAAATCCGGTGCATTTATCGGGGCGGAGATTTTAAGTCCCCTGTGTCTACTGGGACCACTTCGTTTACACCGAAGATGTCAGGAGAACACCCGGCGGCTCCCGGAAGAAGACAGAGGGAGGGGAACCGGCCCGCGAACTATAGGAACAGGCCACTGGTCAACACGCGGGCCGCACTTCAAAGCACTGATGAAGTTCACGTAGGGTAACCCAAGATCAGATCCTCGCCTAAACCTTTCTCTAGTTCGTCTGGATCTTCTAGGGCAATGGACCAAGCCGCTTTCCATGCTGTTGAAAACGAACAGGACGGCTGACTCTCAAGTCAGCTTCCGGACTGACGTTCAATGGCCGACCAGCCGTGCCCAAAGGCCGCGCTTCACCCGAACGCCAGATTTATCCCTCTGATCTGTCAGAAGTGCATTCAGGCGCACCCGCTCGGCCTCTGCCCCGTCCAGGCGGGCGCGCAAATCCTCGATCTGATCGACGAGCTGGCCGCGCTCCCTGTCTCGCTCGGCGGTCATGGCGCCGATCTGCTCCCGAAGCATCTTAACTTCAACCTCTAACGCACCGGCTTCGCTTGGTTTTGTCGCCTTTATTGGTGGTGGGGAAACGGTTTTACTGTGTGGTTCTTCCTGTGGTTTCCTGAAAACACGGTCAAGCTCTGCCTCGTCAATCTCCCAATGCCCTTGCGCGTTCTTCTCGCCCGATATTTTTGCGTTTAAATCGTTGCTTTTAAGTCGTTCCAAGAGGGTTTTCTTGGCAACACCCGCATACTTCGCCGCTTGATTCAAAGATAGTTTTGCCATGGTTTCTGCTCGCCTTCACCGGTGGTGGGGAAACGGTTTTCATTATTGTTTTCCACCAGTTTACAGAAAACCACCAAAGCGGGGAAGCTCTGGGGCTACTAGTCGAAAAGGCAGCTTGCCTGTATCTCAATTGAGATACATAGTACCATCGAAAACAGGAGGACATGCCATGCCCGCCCAAACCTCGATGCTCCACGTTCGCGTGGACGACCGGCTCAAGGCGCAAGCGGCCGACGCTCTGTCCGGTGTCGGCCTGACGCTTTCGGATGCCGTGCGCATCCTGCTGACCCGCGTTGCCGCCGAGGGCGGTCTGCCGGCCGGCCTGACCGCAGATCCGGATGCCTATGACACCTGGTTCCGTGCCAAGGTGCAGGAGGCGCTGGCCGACCCGCGCCCTGCCACCCCGCACGACCAGGTGATGCAGGATGCCCGCGCCCTGATCGACGGGAAGCGCCGTGCCTGAACTCGAGTGGAAGGCTCCGGCGGTCGCCGACCTGATGGCGATTGCCGATTACATCTCGGACGACAACCCGGACGCAGCCCTTGCCCTGGTGGAAGAAATTCAGGGCAAGGTGGCGCAGCTCCCGGCTCACCCGAAACGCTGCCGTCCCGGCAGAGTAGAAGGCACCCGGGAACTGGTGGTCCGGCCAAACTATATCGTGGTCTATACCGAAACCGCAGCGGCGGTGACGGTGCTGCGCGTGCTCCACGCCGCGCAGATGTGGCCCTAGCCAGATCAGGAAAGAAATGCCTCACGACCGCCACGAGAATGCTCCCTCTGATTGCTCGTCCCGCTTCGACTGCGGGAATTACGAGGTCAGCTCCGAGACCCTGACCGATGCGGAAATCTGGGAGCGGTCACCGCCAAAGCGTCGGCATCTGCTGTCGCCGGATTTTGCGGAACGGTTCGGCGCCCCTCAAATCCCTGACTGACATCGCCCGTTATAAGGCTGGGAAAGGAAGGGATTTGTCGCCCGTTCAACGGGCGAATAGCCGGAGGTCCAGGAGGGCGCAGCACCTCCGGCCCATGGCAATTAGCGGAGCGGCTCGGAGAGAATTGCCTAGTGGGTTGTCATTTGAAATGACAATTCCGTCGCGCTCCGCTATCAGCGCCCCATGTTCAAGGCAGCGATCCGCGTCAACAAGCTCACCACTATCGCCCAGCTTCGCGGGGCGTCCCTCCATGCGCAGCGCCACGACGAGACCGGCAAGGCACGGGTCCGGGACGATGCGGAACCTGGTTTCGGCCTTGCCTGGTCGAAGGCCGAGAACGACCGCGACTATCTCGCCGCCTTCAAAGCCCACAAGACCGAGCTGGGGGCCGGCGAACGGAAGGGCGCGCCGCTCGGTTTGCAGGCCATCTGCGTGGTCTCCCCGGAATGGGTGGAAAAAGCCGGCGGCCTGCATGACCCCGATAATCCGCGTAACCGCCAGCTCTTCGACCAGGCCAAAGCCTGGGCCGAGGGCTGGGGCGGCAAAGGATCGGTGATCGCCACTCGCCTCGATCTCGATGAGAAGGGCGGGGCTGTGGTCGATGTGCTGGTCTCCCCGGTCCGGGAAAGCCGGGGCAAGCCGGTGATCTCGACCAACAAGGCACTGCGCGAGCTGAAGGAGGCCACAGGCGAGCGGAACGAATACTCCGCCTTGCAGACATCCTGGGCCGATTGGTGCCGCGAGCATCTGGACCCTGGAATCGTGCGCGGCACCCGGAAAGAAATCACCCAGCGCCAGCACCTTTCCCCGGAAACCTATGGGGCGGTCATGGACAAGGCCCGTGAGAGCGTCAGAGCGCCCTCTCAGGGGCTGTGGGATGCCATCCGGGACACAGACCTCTCAGAACGCGAAACAGAGGCCCTGAGCGACTTTTTGATGCTCAAGGGGGAGATTGCCCGCCACAAGGTCCAAGGGCGCTCCTACGAGCCTCCTGAGGGCGCTCTGGAGCTGGATCGCGTGAGGGGAGATCCCCAAACCGATCCCTGGCCTTTGATCCGGGCTGTCAGGTCAGGGGCAGAGCGTGTGTTTGAAGCGGCCCATGGGTTCGGCATGGGACTGCGGGCGAACATGGGAGACGGGTATGAATCCGGGCGTGAGTTCTTCCCCAGCCTGTCCGACCGGATGCACCTGGCGGCAGTGGTGGCGAAGTGCGGAGCGTTTTGCGCCAGGGTTGAGGCTGCGGTGAAAAACATGCTGCGTCCGGATGCGACCCAGATCGAAGAACAGATCTGCTGGCCGCAGGAGGCACTGGCAGAGGTGGAGCGGCATGAGATGAACCTTGGCCTGACAACTCCTGCGGTCCGGAAAGAACCCTCGGCAGAACGGGACACGGATCTCACCGACCGTTCCAGCCAGGAACGGGATCGGGGACCTAGCCATGGTCGCTGACCCCTAGTGTTAATAGTGTTACCTACGGAGTATGTTACGGGGCCGGAAATCGCCCATAACCTACTGGCACCATATAAGGAAACTATCCACAGGGTTCCGAAAGGTGCGAACCTGGGTTCCGAAAGGTGCGAATTTTGGTTCCGAAAGGTGCGAACGGATGAAGGTTCCTGATAGTGCGAATATCCGCTATGAAGATTCCATGGCGTTGTTACCTGATAGACATCCTCAAAAAGACTTCTTCATCCTCGATATTTCCGATGTCGTGGCGAAGGATGACATGGCTTCGATG
>NZ_LUKH01000194.1:0-3999 GCF_001593695.1 Leisingera sp. F5
GCTCAGCACCGAACTGGGCGGCGCCAAGATCTATATGAAGCGCGACGAGCTGAACCACACCGGCGCGCATAAAGTGAACAATGTGCTGGGCCAGATCCTGCTGGCACGCCGTATGGGCAAGACCCGCATCATCGCTGAAACCGGCGCGGGCCAGCACGGCGTGGCTACCGCCACCGTCTGCGCCAAGTTCGGCCTAAAATGCATCGTCTACATGGGCGCCCATGATGTGAAGCGCCAGGCCCCGAACGTGTTCCGCATGCGCCTGTTGGGTGCTGAAGTCATCCCGGTCACCTCGGGCCGCGGCACCCTCAAGGATGCGATGAACGACGCCCTGCGCGATTGGGTGACCAATGTGCGCGACACCTTCTATTGCATCGGCACCGCGGCCGGCCCGCATCCATACCCGGCGATGGTGCGCGACTTCCAGTCGATCATCGGCAAGGAAGTCCGCTGGCAGCTGGCGGAGCAGGAAGGCGAAGGCCGCCTGCCGGACACGGTGATTGCCGCGATCGGCGGCGGCTCCAACGCCATCGGTCTGTTCCACCCGTTCCTGGATGACCCCACGGTGAAAATCGTCGGGGTCGAGGCCGGCGGCAAGGGGGTGGACGACCGGATCCAGCACTGCGCGTCACTGACCGGCGGCCGCCCGGGCGTGCTGCACGGCAACCGCACCTATCTGCTGCAGAATGAGGACGGCCAGATTCAGGAAGGCTATTCGATTTCCGCGGGCCTCGATTACCCGGGCATCGGCCCTGAACATTCCTGGCTGCATGAAACCGGGCGCGCCGAATATGTCTCGATCACCGACAAGGAGGCGCTGGAAGCCTTCCAGGTCAGCTGCCGCACCGAAGGCATCATTCCGGCGCTGGAGCCCAGCCACGCGCTGGCCCATGTGATGAAGATCGCGCCCAAGCTGCCATCGGACCACATCATCGTGATGAACATGTGCGGCCGCGGCGACAAGGACGTGTTCACCGTTGCCAAGCATCTGGGGTTCGATATGTCCGACACCGAAGAAGGCCGCAGCTTCGAGGAGTAACGGGCACATCCCGGAAACGCAAAAGGCGCCCCGCGGGGCGCCTTTTTCATTTTGGCTCAGGCCTCGAGCAGGATGGTCTCGAACCCTTCGAACTGCGGATGCCCCAGGATCGGGCTTTCGCCTTCGCGTTTGCCCGCATCGCGGTGCGCAGCGCGGAACTGTTCGGATTTGGTCCAGGCTTCGAAATCCGCGCGGCTGTCCCAGATCACGTGGCTGGAATAGAGGCGGTGATCTTCACCCTCCGGGCCTTTCAGCAGGCGGAATTCACGAAACCCCTTTAGCTCTTTCAGGCGGCTTTCCCGCTGTTTCCAGATGGTCTCAAAATCGGCTTCGCGGCCCGGACGGATCTTGAAGCGGTTCATGGCGATATAGCTCATGCAGGAGCCTCCTTGTCGGCGTGGTGAAATGCAGGGAGGCTGGCGCAGGCGAGGGTCCGGCAGGCTGGCTTGACGATGCAATAACGGTACATCCCGCAGCAGGTCAATGCGGCAGATCAGGCCGGGTCGGCGGCATAGCTCTGCAGGACACTCAATGGCACGATCTCCAGCGCACGCTGATGCGTGGCCTCCAGATGCACCTTGGGGGCGCAGCCTTCGTCTGCGGCCTGCAGAAAACGGGCAGCACACAGGCACCAGCGGTCGCCGGGCTGCAGGCCGGTGAAGCCGAACTCGGGCCGCGGGGTGGACAGATCGTTGCCGACATATTTGCTGAACGCCAGAAACTCGGCTGTGGTTATCACGCAGACGGTGTGGCTGCCGTGATCGTCAGCACAGGTGTTGCAATGCCCATCGCGGAAAAAGCCGGTGACCGGCGCGTTGGAGCAGGGAGCAAGCGGGCCGCCCAGTACATTGATACTGTCGTCTTTTTCCATGAGGGATTGTCCTGAATGCCTTCTGGTTCAATGGTAGCACGGTTGCGCCGCCGGTCCCGGACTTTCGGGGGTGAAGTGTCTCTTACTGCACTGTGTTGCCCCAGCAGTCCAGAAAAGGCAAACCGCCCGCCAGACAGGCTGGCGGGCGGTTAATATCAGACTGAAAACCCGGCTTAGGTGTTGAACAGGAAGTGCAGCACGTCGCCGTCTTTCACGACATAGCTTTTGCCTTCGGCGCGCATCTTGCCGGCTTCTTTGGCGCCTTGCTCGCCATTGCAGGCGATGAATTCATCATAGGCGATGGTCTCGGCGCGGATGAAACCCTTCTCAAAGTCACCGTGGATCACGCCGGCCGCCTGCGGCGCTGCGGTGCCGGTGCGGATGGTCCAGGCGCGGGCTTCTTTCGGGCCGACGGTGAAATATGTCTCCAGGTGCAGCAGTTCATAGCCGGCACGGATCAGCCGGTCCAAACCGGCTTCCTCCAGCCCCATTTCCTCGAGGAACATCTGGGCTTCGTCCGCTTCCAGCTGGCTGATCTCTTCCTCGATTTGGGCCGAGATGATCACATGGGAATTGCCCTGGGCCGCGGCCATTTCCGCAACCTTGGCGGAATGCGCATTGCCTTCAACCGATTCCGATTCGCCGACGTTGCAGACGTACAGCACCGGCTTTGTGGTCAGAAGCTGCAGCACCTTCCAGGCCTTGGCATCTTCGGCGTCCACCTCGACCAGGCGGGCAGGCTTGCCGTCTTCCAGCATCGCCTGGGCAGCTGCCAGCAGGCGGTCCTGCTGCTGGGCTTCTTTGTCGTTGCCCTTCAGCTTGCGCACCAGGTTGGCGCGGCGCTTTTCGATGCTTTCAAGGTCTGACAGCATCAGCTCGGTCTCGATCACCTCGGCATCGGCCACCGGATCAACGCGGCCATCCACATGGGTCACGTCGCCATCTTCAAAGCAGCGCAGCACGTGGGCGATGGCGTCGGTTTCGCGGATGTTGGCCAGGAACTGGTTGCCCAGGCCCTCGCCCTGCGACGCGCCTTTGACCAGGCCCGCGATGTCGACAAATGTCATCCGGGTCGGGATGATCTGCTTGGAGCCGGCAATCGCCGCCAGTTTGTCCAGCCGCGCGTCCGGTACGCCCACTTCCCCCACATTGGGTTCGATGGTGCAGAACGGAAAATTGGCCGCCTGCGCCGAGGCGGTTTTGGTCAGCGCGTTGAACAGCGTCGATTTACCCACGTTGGGCAGGCCGACGATTCCCATTTTAAAGCCCATGCCGGCCTCCTGATACCACTTGGGAGCTGCTTCTAGGCAGCATTGGGCCTGCACGCAAGGCAAGGATGGCTGGCATATGTGCCACAATCGCTCTCTGTGCGGGGTCGCACAGTGAACCCTCATATTGCTTTTTCGTGAGGTGACTAGGAAAAGCAGCAAATTAAAATATCTTGGTGCAAAGAAAATAATTCTGCGAGGGGCTAGAAATGAAACAGACAGCTATGCTGGCAGCCGCGTTTTGTGCTGCCGCAGCCATGCCTGCCGCCGCCCAGGAAGTGACGCTGGGGCTGGGCTATTCCAATTATTCCCGTGCGGGTTCCGAAGACAGCGCGCTGTTTGCAGCGGAGTATCTGCATGCGCCGTTCCACGAGGGGCGGCTGCTGTCGACCCGGTTCGGCGCGGTGCTGGAAGTGCAGGAAACCGGCGATGTGTTCGCCGGCGTCGGCATCAGCGGTGTGGTTGACCTGAACAACAACTGGTTTATTGAGACCAGCGTGATGCCGGGCGCTTATCACGAAAGCTCGCTGGGTAATGATCTGGGCTCTACCTTTGAAATCCGCAGCCTGCTGGCGGTTGGCAAGCGGTTTCACAATGGCAAGGCGGTGTCGCTGGCGCTTAGCCACAAATCCAACGCCTCGACCGCGGACCAGAACCCGGGCGTGAATTCGCTGACGCTGCGCTGGCACATTCCGCTGAACCGCTGACCAGTGCATTCCCGGGCCTGCGCGCGGCCCGGGATTGATTTCCCGCGCAACATTCGGCACACCATGGCGGAAACCTGAATAAAAGGCCCGCCCATGACCCGCATTGATGCCAAA
>NZ_LUKH01000195.1:0-3958 GCF_001593695.1 Leisingera sp. F5
GATTTCATGCAGGTATGCCCATGCCCTTATCTGACGCCGCCCTGCTCCGCTTTCTGACGTCGGTCCACCCCTATGACAGCCTGGAACCCGCGCTGCTGCAGGATCTGGCCGCCAGGTTCCAACAGATCGAAACCGCCGCCGGCGATCCCGTTTATACGCTGGACGAGGATCTGCAGGGGCTTTACCTGGTCCATACCGGCGAAGTTGAAGTGACGGATGAGAACGGCATCCCTGTCTCGATCCTTGGCCCCCGCAATTCATTCGGCGAGCGCGGCCTGACCCGCAGCGGCCGGGCGGTGACATCAGCCCAAGCCACCGCAGACACGTTGCTGCTGCTGCTGCCCAAGGCAGCGTTCCACGCCCTGATGGCCAGCCAGCCGCAAGTCGCAAAATTCTTCGACCGCCGCCGCCCCAGCAACCGGGAAACCAGCAGCCTCGCCACGACGCGGGTCGAAACCATCATGGCCCGTGATCCCGTCACCTGCTCCAGCGGGCTCACCTGCCAAAGCGCGGCGCAGCTGATGCGCGACCGCCGCATTTCCTCCGTCTGCGTGACCGATGGCGGTACGCTGCAAGGCATTCTCACAACCCGCGATCTGACCGGAAAAATTCTAGCCGCAGGCAAGCCCATCTCCACCCCCGTCAGTACGGTAATGACACCGGACCCGCTGACGCTCGCCCCCTCCGCCACCGGCTCCGAAGTGCTGCACTTGATGATGGAGCATGGCATCGGCCACATCCCGGTGGTGGAGGCAGGGAAGCTCGCAGGCATCGTCACCCAGACCGACCTCACACGCTTTCAGGCGGTCAGCTCCGGCGAGATGATCTCAAGCATTGCCCGCGCCGGATCAGCTGATGAGATGGCAAGGGCCGCTGCCGAAATCCCCCGCCTGCTGGTGCAGCTGGTGGCAGGCGGCAACCGGCATGAGGTGGTGACCCGGTTGATCACCGACATCGCCGACACCGCAACCCGCCGCCTGCTGGCGCTGGCGGAGCAGAAATTGGGCCCCGCCCCCGTCCCCTACCTGTGGCTGGCCTGCGGCTCGCAAGGGCGGCGCGAACAGACCGGGGTATCGGATCAGGACAATTGCCTGATCCTGTCTGACGATCTGACGCCCGGCGATGAGGCCTATTTCGAAGCACTGGCCCGGTTTGTCTGCGACGGGCTGAACACCTGCGGCTATGTCTATTGCCCCGGTGAGATGATGGCATCGAATACGCGCTGGCGGCAGCCGCTGCGTGTCTGGCGCGACTACTTCCGCGGCTGGATTGCCAGGCCTAGCCCTGAGGCGCAGATGCTGGCCTCGGTGATGTTCGACCTGCGGCCCATCGGCGGCGATGCCGCCCTGTTTGCGGATCTGCAGCAGGAAACCCTGAAGGCCGCCAGCGCCAATTCGATCTTCACCGCGCATATGATCGCGAATTCCCTGAAGCATACGCCGCCCCTGGGCCTGCTGCGCGGGCTGGCCGCCATCCGCTCGGGCGAGCACCGCAACACGCTGGACATGAAGCACAACGGCGTGGTGCCGGTGGTGGACTTGGGCCGGGTCTATGCGCTGCAAGGCCAGCTGGCAGAGGTCAACACACGCGCCCGGCTGGGAGCGGCAGAGGCGGCAGGCGTGCTCAGCCCCTCCGGCGCGCGCGACCTGATGGATGCCTACGACCTGATCGCCCAAACCCGGCTGGAGCATCAGGCGGCGCAGATCCGCAGCGGCAGCGCGCCGGACAACTATCTGGCGCCCTCGGATCTGTCGGATTTTGAGCGAAGTCATCTGCGCGACGCCTTTGTTGTGGTAAAAACAATGCAATCGGCGGTTGGGCACGGTAAAGGGATACTGAGCTGACACCTGCGCGTGGTGCCGCGGAGGAAGCCTCCGGCGGGAGTATTTTGGAAAAGATGAAAACGACCGGGCATATGCCGGAGGAGAGCGGATGTTTCTGGAACTGATTGCAGTAATTTTTGCGGGCATTGCCACCGCGGGCGTGGTGATGCTGCTGGGAAAGTTCCTGGGCGGGCGGCTGCCGCGCTGGCTGGCGCCGGTGGCAGCGGGGCTGGCGATGATCGCGGCCACCATCACCTCGGAATACGGCTGGTACCCGCGCACAGCTGCGGCCCTGCCCGACGGGCTGGTCGTGGCGGAAACGGTGGAAAACCAGAGCTTTTACCGGCCCTGGACCTATGCCGTGCCCTACGTCGACCGCTTTGCCGCGCTGGATACCGCAACGATGAAAACCCATGCGGACCACCCGCAGATCTTTCTTGGCGAGTTGTACTTCTTTGGCCGCTGGGCGCCGGTCAGCAAGCTGCCGGTCTGGCTGGACTGCGGCGGCGGGCGGCGGGCGCTGGCGGCAGGCAATGCGGAGTTTTCCGGCGGCCTGCCGGACGGTCTGGACTGGGTCGAACCCGGCAGCAGTAGCGATCCGATCCTGACAACAGCCTGCGGAGGGTAAAGATGCTGTCACGCCTCAGCCTGCGGCTTCGGATCTTCCTGTTCTTCTGCCTGCTGGCGCTCGGCGGCATTGCGGTCACCACCGGTGCGCTGTGGCTGGGATACAGCCGCTCCGGACAGCCCGGGCTGACGGACGCTTTTGTCTTTTCTGGCCTGCTCAGCGGGTTTGCCATCCTTGGCTTATGCGCTGCGGTCTGGCTGCTGTTTGACGAAAACGTCGCCAAACCGATCGAGCGGCTGGCGGCGGGTATGCGCGCCCGCGCCCATGCCGGAGTGTCAAAGGAACTGGATACCCACGGTGCCCGCTATCTGGGCGATCTTGCCGCCGCTGCTGAAGGCCTGGCCGGGCAGCTGGGTGCCTCGGCACTGTCAGCGGCGGAGGCAATCGCTCGCGAAACCGAACACTTGGAGGCGGAGAAGACCCGCCTGGCGGCGCTGCTGACCGACATTCCCATTGCCACCGTGATGGCCGGCCCCGCCCATCAGATCGTGCTGTACGACGGCCAGGCCGCCGCGGTGCTGGCGCAGGAGGCACCGCCGCGGCTCAATGCGCCCTTGTCCGATTACCTGGACCGGACCGGGCTGGAGGCGGCCTATGGCCGGCTGGTGCGCAGCGGCCTGGAGGTGAAGGCCGAAGTCAAAAGCACCAGCGGCACCCAGGTGTTCGATCTGCGGCTGAAGCCCCTGGGCGGCGCGCCGGGCTATATCATTTTGTTCGAGGGCAGCCATGCGGGTCTTGCCCCGGAGGATTCCCGGCCCTTGGTCTATGACTTTGCGTTGCTGGACACGGATCACGCGGAACTGGACAGCCGCAAGCTCGCCAATCTCAGCTATGTGGTGTTCGACACCGAGACCACCGGCCTGCTGCCGCACAAGGACGAGATCGTGCAGATCGGCGCGCTGCGGATGGTGCGGGGCCGCATCATCGACAGCGAGGTGTTTGAAACCCTGGTGGATCCGGGGCGGCCGATCCCCGCCGCTTCGGCACGGGTGCATGGCATCAACGATGCCATGGTGCAGGGTGCGCCGGATATAGCCGTGGCCGCCCGCGCCTTCCACCGCTTTGCCTCGGACGCAGTCATTGTTGCCCATAACGCGCCCTTCGACATGGCCTTTCTGCACCGCCATGCCAAACGCACCGGCGTCATCTGGGACCAGCCGGTGCTGGACACCGTGCTGCTGAGCGCAGTTCTGTTCGGCGCCTCGCAAAACCACACACTGGACGCGCTTTGCGAAAGGCTGGACGTCACCATCCCGCCCGCCTTGCGCCACACTGCCATGGGCGACGCGCGCGCCACGGCAGAGGTGTTCTGCAAGATGCTGCCCATGCTGGAAGCGCGCGGGCTTGCCACCTTTGGCGCGGCGCTGGAGGAGACCCGCAAACACGGACGCCTCATCGAAGACATGAACTAGGTAGACAATCACGCCCATGCGTGGCAGGTCACTGCCCGGAACGGATAAAAGGCGCGCGACATGGCCGAAACCAGCTTTATCCCCGGGCCGGAGAC
>NZ_LUKH01000196.1:0-3953 GCF_001593695.1 Leisingera sp. F5
GTTGTAGCTGGACCAATTCGTCGTACGGTAGCGGGCTGGTGTGGGCTTGCTCATCTGCCCCGTCTAACCGCATGGATTCGTGATGTGAATCCTTAGCACTCAGAGTTCTGCAACAACGCCGAGGTTCAGCCTCCTGTCATTTGCCTATGACCTTCTTGCTTGCAGATGGCATCGGCTTCTTCAACCGACATTGTTTGCGGACGACCGATCGAACGGTCCCAAAGAACCCGGTCCTTTGTGTACAACTGGCATACAACGATGCCTTTGCTGGTTTCGAGCTGTACCGGTGTGGTTTCAAACTGCTCCGGTGAAACGCAGCCTGCCACTCCTGCAACTGTGAATAGCAATATTTTGAACTTCAAGATTTTACGCAAAGCACCTGCTCCCTCATAACACAATTTTGCAGTATCACCTTTGACAAAATAGAAAGTTAAGGCAGATCGAGACTCGCTAGCCGGGCTTTAACTCTTAATAACCATCTGACAACAGGATGTTTCATATTTTAGTCGATCACCGTTCGTTAACGGCTTATGCATTTTTCATCCTAATCATTGTCGCAATAGATGTTCTAGTTTTCGGCTTTCTGCTTGAGGTGTGGGCGGCAGTTTATAGCCTGACTTGGAATGTTCCAGTGTTTGGTTGTAATAAGGAATACCTGCAATGCGTTTGACTATCCCTGCCATCCTGAGTTTTGCCCTGTCTGCTTGCGGCGGTGTCGAGTTTGACCGGCAGGACTTGTCTCAAATGTATGGACCAGCCACAAACTACAGGAACCCGGAAACTCAGCAGAAAACTGTGAAAAGATTCTTGCCGCAGGAAAGCGTGTCTCGCAGCAGTAATGCGACCCATTGGACTTCGCCTGACGGATGCACCTATTCGCGCACTCAAGCGTCAGGAAATGCAGCGGTCTGGTATCTAGTGCAGAACCCACATCATGTGAGCATGCCCAATGCCCATCGCGGCTGTGCAATGACAGTGGTTGAGGGGTAGCGATGAGCCCAAGCACTAAATCGCTCTGCGATAGGGGTTCTGTGTGGCAGGCGTCGCGCTGAAGCGGGATTTGTTTCGCGGTTTTCGATGTCGGGTGTGTGCTGTTGGCCGAGGTGATTTTGCCTCGGTTGACAGAGGGTTTTGCCATGACCAAGCAGCCCCCTGCACCGGCGGCATCCCTTCGGGCGCGCATGATCGCGGATAGGCCGGCACGCAATCTCGGACCGGCATCGCCGACCAGCCGCCTGCGGGCCTGCAAGCGGTTTGCCTCCTGGCTCGGGCGATCTCTGGAGACAGTCTCACCGGACGACGTGAAGCACTTCCAGCTGCATCTGATCGAGAGCGGGACGAGTATCTGCACCCGCAACCAAACCATGACCGGGGTGAAGTTTCTGTTCCGGGTCACCCTGCGGCGGCATGATCTGGCAGCCGAGGTTTTCCACCTGAAGGAACCGGTGAAGGTGCCGCTTGTGCTGAGCCGCAACGAGGTCAAACGCGTTCTGGCCATGGCGCCCGGCCTGAAGGCGCGCGTAATGCTGTCGCTCGCCTATGGCTGCGGCATGCGCGCGGGCGAGGCCGTCCGGCTGAAGGTCGGCGACATCGTGCCGGAGGCGCGTCTTCGACACGACGGGGAACAGAAGATCATCCGCATTGTGCAGGCCAAGGGCCGCAAGGACCGCAACGTGATGCTGCCCGGGGACATTCTGGGTTTGTTGCGCGAGTGGTGGACCGAACGCCCGGCGAGCCAGGACACGGGCGTGCCCGGACCCGAGCGGGTTCTCTTCCCCGGCTATCGCGGCAAACACCTCTCGGCCCGCCAGATTTCGCGGCTGTTCAAGCAGGCCGCGCGGGCCGCAGGGATTACCAAGCCGGTGACGCTGCACATCTTGCGCCATTCCTTTGCGACACACCTGCTGGAGCGCGGCGCCGACATCCGGGTCATTTATTACCCGGCAGTCGATTGCACAGCAATCGATGAGAGGGCAGGCGCTGCTCGGGCATGCCAAACTCACCACGACGGCGCGCTATGCCAGCGTTGCCACCACTGCCCGGCAGGCGATTGCGCAGCAATCTGCCGAGAGGGGGCATGATCGCGGCGGTGGAGAGCCCGCTGGACAGCCTGACCGCGGCGAAGCGCAGGAAAAGTGCCTCATAGACTGCGTTGTCCCGGCCGAAACTGGAGGTTGCGGATATCTTCCGCATGCATGGTGCTGCCTGGCGGGCGGCCAATGCGGGCCATATCAGCCTCGATCAGTTGAAGGTGATGAGCGCCATCGAGCGCTGCCGCACGGTGGCGCTTGGCGGTCATGCCGCGCGATGTGAAGACTGCGCGCAGGATCACATCGCCTACAACTCGTGCCGGAACAGGCACTGTCCCAAATGCCAGGCGGGTGCGGCCAAGGCCTGGCTGGCGGCGCGCGAGGCCGAGCTGCTGCCCGTGCGGTATTTCCACCTGGTCTTCGCGCTGCCGAAGCCAATCGCCGGCATCGCCCGCCAGAGTGAGCCAATGGAACGCCAATGGTCCGAGAGACATTGGCGAACGCGGGAGATCTGCAATCTGCTGATGCGATCAAGCGCGGACACGGTGATCCGGATCGCCGCCGGCCCCAAGCACCTTGGCGCCCGGGCCGGCATCACATCCGTCCTGCACACATCGTGCCGGAGGCGCGTCTTCGACACGACGGGCTCGGCGATGACGCACCACCCGCATGTCCACATGATCGTGCCCCCCCCTCTCGGCAGATTGCTGCGCAATCTCCTGCCAGGCAGTGGGACGGCGGGCTGTCTGCGGACGGTGCGCAGTGGATCGCCTGCCGCAGGAACTTCTTCCTTTCCGTCCGGGTGCTGTCACGCCTGTACCGCCGCTTCATCCTCGGCGGGCTTGCGGATCGCGCGGCCTTCGACGCTTTCCTGCAACCGCTGCGCAGGATCGGTTGGGTCGTGTATGCCAAGGAACCCTTCGCCGGACCCAGGGCCGTGCTGGCATACCTGTCGCGCTACACCCACCGTGCCGCGATCTCCAACAGCCGCCTGATCCGCATGGACGGCCGGAGCGTCACCTTCCGCGTCAAAGATTACCGCGTCAACGGTCCCGGGCGGCATACCACCATGACCCTGAAGGCCGGCGAGTTCATCCGCCGGTTCCTGATCCATGTCCTGCCCAAGGGGCAGCATCGCATCCGCCACTACGGCTTCTTCGGGAATGGCAACCGTGCCGCCAATATCGCCAGGATCAGGGAACTGCTCGGGGCCGAAACATCAGATCAGGGTCACGCTCGCGATGACAATATCGATGCATCCGATGCACTTGCCCGCGTCCTCAGGCTGCCATGCCCCTGCTGCGGCGGCCGGTTGGTCATCGTCGAAACCATGGCGCCAGAACGGCGCCCCAGAGCGCCGCCAGGAACAGCGAGGGCTGCTGCATGACACGCGCCAAAAACCGGAAGTCCAATCTCAACCGCGCTCAAAATCGGTTGCGACCGCACCGGCATGGCCGGAACCCAGATGCCCGTGGTTCAGAAGGTCACAAAAACCGCAGGATACAACGCATGTTGAGCAAAGCCCGCAAAACCTATGCTGAGGCCGCCTGCAAGAGTGCTGCCGCCTCATCCTGGTCCGAAAAATCCAAGGCAACCAACCGGCTCAAATCCCCATAGACCTGGGCGGGTCCGCCCAATCCCAACCCCGCGATTTCCCGCTTGAGCGCTTCTCCGACGCCAAGCAACGCCCCGCGTCACTTAAAAGCCTCGCATGGCGTCTGAGAAACCTGCACCATAGCCGTTCTTGCCCATCAACTGGGATGTCGCGGATGCAAAGGGCCGCTCCCGGAGAAAAGATGCCATGTACAATCATGATAAAAATCGATGAAATCGGGCTATTGAATTACCGCATTTGACCATTCCTGAATGAAAGTTCTTCGCTTCAACTTGTCGAGATAGGTCATCAACGCCGGTTCCAGCGCG
>NZ_LUKH01000197.1:0-3933 GCF_001593695.1 Leisingera sp. F5
GGGCTATGCCATTCCGGACTACCCCTATGAACCCTCCACCGAAGCCGAAAAGGACGTCCGCGCGCGTTTTGACGCCATCAAAGGCTCGGCGGTGAACCCGGTTCTGCGCGAAGGCAATTCCGACCGCCGCGCCGCCAAGGCGGTGAAGAATTTTGCCCAAAACAACCCGCATTCGATGGGCGCATGGTCGGCAAACAGCAAAACCAAAGTGTCGTCAATGCCGGGCAACGATTTCTATGCAAACGAGAAATCCGCCACCATCACTGCAGATCAAGCCGGCGCCGCGAAAATTGAATTCGTCGCCAAAGACGGCGCTGTCACCATGCTGAAAGACGGCTGGCCGCTGGAAGACGGCACCGTGGCCGACGCCACCTTCATGTCCGTGAAGGCGCTGGCCTCCTTCCTGGGCGAAGCGATTGCCGACACCAAATCCGACAGCACCATGTTCTCGCTGCACATGAAGGCCACCATGATGAAGGTCTCCGACCCGATCATCTTCGGCCACGCGGTGAAAGCTTGGCTGGCACCGGTGTTCGAGAAATTCGGCGCCGAGCTTGATGCCCTGGGTGTGAACCCGAACTCCGGCATGGGCGACCTCTTGGAACGCGTCAAAGGCAACGCCGAAATCACCGCCGCCATCGAAGCGGTGCGCGCTGAGCGTCCCGGCATGTACATGGTGGACAGCGACAAGGGCATCACCAACCTGCATGTGCCGTCGGACGTGATCATCGACGCCTCCATGCCCGCGGTGATCCGGGCCGGCGGCAAAGGCTGGGATCAGAACGGCAACAAGGGCGACACCAACTGCGTGATCCCCGACCGCTGCTATGCCACCGTCTATGACGAGACCATCTGCTTCTTCAAAGCCAACGGTGCGCTGGACGTGACCACAGCAGGCGCCGTGGCCAACGTAGGCCTGATGGCGCAGAAGGCTGAGGAATACGGCTCCCACCCCACCACCTTCGAGGCTCCCGCAGACGGCACCATCCGCATCGTGCTGGCAAACGGCGAGACGCTGCATTCACACGACGTGGAAACCGGCGACATCTGGCGCGCCTGCACCGTCAAGAAAGCGCCGATCGAGAACTGGATCCAGCTGGCAATGGACCGCCAGCGCCTGACCGGCTCCGAGGCAATCTTCTGGCTGGACGTAAACCGCGCCCATGACGCCGAGCTGATCAAATACGTTCAGCCCGCGCTTGAGGCGGCCGGCGTTGCCGGCAATTTCCAGACCCTGGCGCCGCGCGAAGCCACCCGTCAGTCGCTGGAAACCATCACCGCAGGCAAGGACAGCATCGCCATCACCGGCAACGTGCTGCGCGACTATCTGACCGACCTGTTCCCGATCCTGGAGCTGGGCACCTCGGCCAAGATGCTTTCGATCGTCAAGCTGATGCAGGGCGGCGGCCTGTTTGAAACCGGTGCCGGCGGCTCTGCTCCGAAACACGTTCAGCAGCTGGTCGAAGAAAACCACCTGCGCTGGGATTCGATGGGTGAATTCTGCGCTCTGGGGGAATCGCTGAACTTTCTGGCCGACGTCAAAGGCAACGCCAAGGCCGGCGTGCTGGGCCGCGCGGCTGAGGACGCCACCCAAGGCATCCTCGACCACAACCGTTCGCCCTCACGCAAGGTGGGCCAGCCCGACAACCGCGACAGCCACTACTGGTTTGCCCGCTATTGGGCCGAGGCCCTGGCAGCCCAGAGCGAAGACGAAGGTCTGGCGACGCATTTCAAACCCATCGCCGAAGAGCTGGGTGCAAAAGAAGAGCAAATCCTTTCCGAACTGGCCGCAGCCCAGGGCCCGGCAGCCGACATTGGCGGCTACTACCGCCCAAGTGTCGAGCTGAAAGCCAAGGTTATGCGCCCTTCGGCAACGCTCAATGCGATCATCGGCTGACCTGTCCTGACAGACCGAAACAAAAAAACGCCCGGGGAATTCCCCGGGCGTTTTTTATTTCAGCAAACGGTGGCAGATGGATTAGAAATCCTGCCACATATTCTTGGCCGCATTGCCGTCGGTCGCGGCAACAGGCTGCGGGGCGGGCTGCGGCGCGGCCTTAATGTCCCAATCATCGCTGCCATGGGCAGACGGCACAGATGCCGGTGCGTTGACCGCCTGGGCAGGCGCCGCCGCCATACGGCCGCCGGGGATCTTGAAGTGCGCCACCAGATCGCTCAGCTTGGAGGCGTCTGTCTTCAGCAAATGGCCCGCCGCAGTGGCCTGTTCTACCATGGCTGCGTTCTGCTGGGTGACCTGATCCAGCTGGGTGACACCGGTGTTGATCTCATTCAGACCGGTGGACTGCTCGGCAGCGCCTTCGGCGATGCCGGAGACCAGCTGCGAGATGTGGCTGACCTGCGAAACGATGCTTTGCAGCGCTTCGCCCGCCTTGCCCACCAGATCCACGCCGCGGGCGACCTGCCCGGAGCTGTTGCCGATCAGGGTCTTGATCTCCATCGCCGCATCCGAGGACCGCTGCGCCAGCGCCCGCACCTCGGAGGCGACTACAGCAAAGCCCCGGCCCGCCTCGCCTGCGCGGGCGGCCTCGACCCCGGCGTTCAGCGCCAAGAGGTTGGTTTGAAAGGCGATATCGTCGATCACCGAGATGATCTGCGAGATGTGTGCCGAGGATTCCTCAATCTCGGTCATCGCGGCCACGGCGCTTTGCACCACTTCGCCGCTGGTGCTGGCTTCGCCCTTGGCGTCTTCCATGGTAGCCTCGACGCTGCGGGCGCCTTCGGCTGCCGATTTGACCGAAGCGGTCAGCTCATCCAGGGCGGCAGCGGTTTCTTCCAGCGTCGCGGCCTGGCTTTCGGTGCGGTGCGACAGGTCATCCGAAGCCTGGCTGATTTCTGCAGCACCGCTGCGGATGCTGGCGGCCGCGGCAATCACCTGCTCGACCGTGGCGCTGAGGTTCTGTGCGGAGGAGTTGAAATCCTGGCGCAGCTGCTCGTAATTCTCAGGAAAAACCTCGGTGATCTGCGCGGTAAGATCGCCCTGCGACAGGGCTGACAGTTTACCGCTGAGCACGCCCACAACTTTGCTGCGTTTCTCGTTGCGCAACTGCTCGGCCTTCTCCAGATCTTTCTGACGGATCAGTGCCTGGCGGAACACATCGAGGCTTTGGGCAATCTCCCCCATTTCGCTGCGCGCATTGGCAGAGGGGATTTCACTGTCGGTGTCGCCATCGGCCAAGGTCTGCATACGGGACTTGAGACCGTTCAGCGGTCCGGTGACACTGCGGGTGATGAAATAGGCGGCGATCGACAGCGTCACCAGGCTGATGCCCAGAATGATCAGCGCCTCATTGCGCATCAGCGCCACGTCAGCCTCGATATCCGAGACATAGGCGCCGGTGCCGACAATCCAGCCCCAGGGTTCATAGGCCTGCACATATCCGATCTTGGCTTCGATCACTTCGGAATCCGGCTTCTTGAAGTAATATGTAAGCTCCCCTGCCCCTTTGGCGGCAGCAATTTTTTCCAGCTCCTGAAACACCTTCATACCAGTCACATCTTCGTAAGCGCCCTGGTTGGTGCCATTCCAGGCGGGCACGACCGGATGCGCCTGAACCACCAGATCATGGTCGAAGACAAAAACATAACCTGCATCGCCGAAACGCAGAGCGGTGAGCCGCTCTCGGCCGATGTCCCGGGCCTCCTCCTCGGTGAAACGGCCGGATTTCACACCTTCTTCCAGATCGCGCAGCAGGCTGACTGCGGTGTCTGTAACGTTGTGCAGCTCTGTATAACGCATTTCATAGGCGTTTTTGACGGCTTGCGACAGCAGCAGGAACGTCAGCACTGCAGTCAGGCTGAGTGCAAGCGCTGCCAGCGCATAGATACGGACAGGCAGACGGTACAGAAAATTGGGAAGTCGGAGCATTCGTGCGGAACCTTCATTGCGGGCATGTTGCTGGCAGGTTTAGGCTG
>NZ_LUKH01000198.1:0-3927 GCF_001593695.1 Leisingera sp. F5
GATCTCCACCCCGCGGGCATTGCGCTGGAACAGGGCAAACCCCAGCTCCGCCTCCAGCGTTTTGACCTGATAGCTGACCGCGCCCTTGGTCATGTTCAGCGCCCCGGCGGCATCTGAAAAACTGCGGTGGCGGGCGATTTCAACAAACAGCCGCAGGCTGTCGTGGTGGCGGAATTCTACAGACATAAGGCAAGCGTATAAATTTCCTGAACGCAGCGCACAAATAAAATCGATTGCCGGACGCGCAGATTCCTAAAATATAGACCCCGGAATATTCACTCGGGAGGCTTCAAGTTGGGAAATATGAACGCTGATACGCATATCACCCAGCGCGGCCGGTCGCGCCGGGGGCGGCTGACCCGGCACAATGCACCTCAGGCAACACCTATCTACCAGCGCCGCAACATTCCCGCCTATGATCTGCTGGAGGATACTGCACTGGCCCGGATCGAGGCCCAGGCGGATTGGATCCTGGAGCATATCGGGGTTGAATTCCGCGGCGACGGTATTGCCCTCGGGCTGCTGGCTGAGGCCGGCGCGCAGGTTGATGGCCCCCGCGTCCGCTTTGCGCCGGGCCATGCCCGGCAGCTCTGCGCCACCGCCCCCGCCGAGTTTCAGCTGCATGGGCGGAACCCTGCCCGCACGGTCACCCTGGGCGGCGATAACCTCGTGCTGATGCCGGGCTATGGCTCCCCCTTTGTCAGCGATCTGGCGCAGGGCCGCCGCTATGCCACGCTGGCGGATTTCGTGAACTTCATGAAGCTATCTCATCTGTCCCCCGCGCTGCACCATTCCGGCGGCACCGTGGTAGAGCCGACGGACGTGCCGGTGAACAAACGCCATCTCGACATGGTGCTGGCGCATCTCACCCTGACGGACAAACCGTTCATGGGCGGCGTCACCTCAGCTCAGGGCGCGCAGGACAGCATTGATATGGCGCGGTTGGCCTTTGGCGCCGGCTTCCTGGACCGCCACGCGGTGATGCAGGCCAATATCAACGTCAACTCGCCGCTGATCTATGACGAAACCATGTCCGGCGCCCTGCGCATCTACGCAGCAGCCAATCAATGCGTCTGTATCTCCCCCGCGATCTTTGCCGGCGCCATGGGGCCGCTCTCCCCCGCTGCCGTTGCGGCGCAGACCCTGGCCGAAGCGATGGCGGGCATTGCCCTCACCCAGCTGGTGCGCCCCGGCTGCCCGGTGGTGTTCGGCAGCTTCCATTCCTCGATGAACCTGCGCAGCGGCGCGCTGACCTTCGGCTCGCCCGAGGCGAATCTCGCCACCATGGCAATCACCCAGCTGGGCCGCCGGCTGGGGGTGCCGGTGCGGTCGGGCGGCGGCCAGGTCACCGCTTCAAACGCGCCCGACGGCCAGGCGATGCAGGACAGCGCCGGGGCGATGTGGGCGACGCTGCTGTCGGGCGGACATCAGGTCTGGCACGCGGCGGGCTGGCTCGAGGGCGGGCTGGTGATGTCTTACGAGAAATTCATCATGGACCTCGACCACTGCGGCGCCATGCTGAAGATGCTGCAGGGGTTCACCACCGATGACGAGGATTTTGGCCGCGATGCCTACGGCGAGGCCGGGCCGGGCGAGAACTTTCTGTCCACCGGCCACACCCTGCGCCACTACACCACCGCCAATTATGAACCGCAGATCCCCGATGCCGGCCCCTATGAGACATGGGACGAAAACGGCCGCCTGACCGCGGATCAGCGCGCAACAGCCCGCTGGCAGCAGATGCTGGCAGAGTATCAGCCGCCGCCGATGCCGGACAGCACCCGCACCGCCCTGAATGACTTCGTGGCCAAGCGCAAAGCCGCCATGCCCGACGAATGGTATTGAAAAAGGACCATAAGATGACCGCAGAACTAAGCCGCACATCGGCGCTTGCCGCCCGCCACACCGCCCTTGGATCAGGGCTGGAGGACTGGAACGGCATGGGCACCGCCTGGAGCTACAGCACCGACCCGAACGACGAGCACGACGCGGTGCGCGAGCGGGCCGGCATGTTCGACATGTCGCCGCTGAAAAAGGTCTTTGTCCGCGGCTCTGATGCGCAGGCCGTACTGGACCACCTGACCACCCGCGACCTTAGCAAAGTCACGCCCGGCAAGGCAGCCTACCTGTGCGTTCTGACTGAGGCCGGCGGCATTGCAGACGACGCCATCGTATCGAACAACGGCGGCGGCGAGTGGATGATCGTGCATGGCTCCGGCGATACCATGGCGCTGCTTGAAGCCTCCGCTGAAGGCCGCGACGTGTTCCTGGAATTCACCGACGACCTGCATGACGTCTCGGTGCAAGGCCCTGCAGCACTGGAGATCCTGAACCCTCACTGCGACACCGATCTGGCCGCACTTGGGTATTTCGAACACGCCCCGGCCACCCTGTTCGGCCATCCCTGCCGGATTTCACGCACCGGCTATTCCGGCGAGCGCGGCTATGAGATCTTTGCCGGCGCCGCCGTGATCACCGACATCTGGGACCAGCTGGCGGCGGCCGGTGTGATGCCCTGCTCCTTCACCGCGCTGGACAAGGTGCGGATCGAGGCCGGGCTGCTGTTTTATGGCTACGACATGACCGCGGACAACACTCCCTGGGAGGTTGGCCTGGGCTTCACCGTCAGCGCGTCCAAGGGCGATTTCCGCGGCAAAGACGCGGTGATGGCGGCAAAGGGTGCTGCGAGGATCGGCAATGTCTGCCTCGATATCGATCACCCGGACATGGTTGAGGGCGGCGAGACACTGTCTCTGGACGGCGAAGACATCGGCGTGATCAACAGCCCCTGCTATTCGCACCGGCTGGGCAAATCCCTGGCGCTGGCCCATATCCGCCCCGGCATTGCCACCGGTAGTGTTCTGAACGTCGCCAGCGAAACCCTGAAAACCACCGCGACGGTAACCAGCAGCCCAGTTTACGACCCGCAAAAAACCCGCACCCACGGCTGAACCGCCGTGCAGAACCTGGCAGGAGGCCGGCGTTCAAACTGCCGGCCCTCTGCGCCCTAGCCTTGCGCCGCCAGAAACGCCGACACCCGCGCCAGGCCTTCTTTCAGGATCTCCGGCCCGTTGGCGTAGCCAATGCGGACATACCCCTCCATGCCCAGGGCCGACCCTGGTGTGAACATCACCCCCGTCTGTTGCAGAAGCGCCACGCAGAACTCGCGCGACGTCATCGGCAGATCGTATTTCAGCAACGCCGTGGTACCCGAGCGCGGCTTTACCCAGGACATCCGCGGCTCCTGATCCACCCAGCCTGCCAGAATTGCCAGATTGCCGCGGGTGATGCGCTGGCTGCGCCCCAGCACCTGATCGCGGCTCTCCAGCGCCAGCGCGGCAAAATGGTCGTCGATCATACCCACGGAAATGGTGTCGTAATCGCGGTGAATGGACACCGCCTCAATTACCTCCCGCGGCGCCGTAATCCAGCCCAGCCGCAGCCCCGCCAGGGAATAGGCTTTGGACATGCCCGCCGTCGAAACCCCCTTTTCATAGATATCCGCGATCGAGGCGGTCATGCCGTTCCCCTCCTGATCGGTGCCGCGGTAAACCTCGTCGCACAGGATCCAGGCGCCGGCCGCACGGGCAATGGCGGTGATCTCCTCCAGCATCTCCCGATCCATCAGCGCGCCGGTGGGATTGTTAGGATTGTTGATGGCAATCAGTTTTGTGCTTGGCGTGACCAGAGCGCGCAGCGCATCAAGATCCGGCAGAAATCCGTCTTCCTCGCGCAATTGCAGCTGATGCACATCGGCGCCGATGCTGGCCGGGATCGAATAATGCTGCTGATACGTTGGCACCACCGCCACCACGCGGTCGCCGCGCGACACCAGCGCCTTATGCACCAGCATATTGGCGCCGATGGTGCCATGGGTGACGATGGTGTTTTCCACCTCCTGCCGCGTGTACAGCGCCGCAATGGCGC
>NZ_LUKH01000199.1:0-3918 GCF_001593695.1 Leisingera sp. F5
CTGTGGCCGGGCGCATCATCGCGGCGCGGCACCCCAAAGGCACGCCGCCAGTGAAAGTGGCCTGGTTTCCCGGTCCCGAGAATGCCGGCTGGGTGAAATTTGTTGAGCAAGGGTTCCGCGCGGCGCTGGCGGAAAGCTCGGCGGTGGTCGCGGTGACGAAATACGGAGACACCGGTCGGGAGATTCAGGTCCGCCTCGTCGAAGAGGCTTTGGATGAGGCGCCGGATCTGGACTATATCGCCGGGTCTGCGCCTGCTGCCGAGGCCGCGGTGTCGGTCCTGCGTGCCCGTGGTTTGCAGGGGAAGGTTCTGGTTGTGTCAGACTACATGACCCACGCCGTCTACCGGGGTGTTCTGCGTGACCGCATCATTGCAGCCCCCACGGATTTCCCAGTGCTGCAAGGGCGGCTGGCTGTGGAAATGGCTGTTCGCGCGATTGAGGGAAAGCTGCAAGCCAGACATGCCGGGCCGGAAATCCAGGTCTTTGATCAGAATTCGCTGCGCGGGGACATGCTGGAGCAATCCCTGGCACCGGCTAGTTTTGTGCCGGTGTTTGATTTTCTTCCCCAGCGGTGACGGTGCTGCGGCGGCGCTGAAACGGAAGGCGGCAGGTCTGTTGACCGGCGGCGTGTGATCTACCATCCTTCTTTCAATACTGCGGGATACCACCAGGCGGCTATCAGACGTTCTGTGGCAGTCGTGACAATGAGGTCTGCCCTATGCCAACGGCGCAGCAGAAGGGATATGTTCTGGATACCCACCGGCTGTGCGATCCGGCGCAGACGCTGGCTGCAGTCCGGCCGCATCTTGCCGGTATGGGCATCACCCGCATCGCCAATCTGACCGGGCTGGACCGGGTCGGCCTGCCCACCGTGATGGTGACGCGGCCCAATTCCCGTTCTGTCGCGGTGGCGCTGGGCAAGGGGCTGACGCTGGAAGCGGCACAGGCCTCGGGCGTGATGGAAGCGATCGAGACCTGGCACGCGGAACGGATCACACTGCCCTTGCGGGCAGCCAGCTATCTGGACTTGCGGCAAGACGCATTTGTTGCGGATGTTGAGCGGCTGCCCCGTGTGACCGGCGGCAGCTTTGATCCGCATCATCCGATGCTGTGGATCGAGGGGGAAGACCTTGCGTCAGGCCAGCCGCATTGGCTGCCCTACGAAATGGTTGACACCGACTATACCGCGCGGTCCTGCGGCGGGCAGGGTGCGTTTCCGCGCACGACCAACGGTCTTGCCTCGGGTAACAGCTTGGCGGAAGCCACCTGCCATGCCATCTGCGAGTTGATTGAAAGGGATGCGATCACTCTGTGGCACCATGCACTGCCGGGTCCGCGTATTGACCCCGAAACGATAGACGACCCGCGCTGCCGTGCGGCGCTGGAACGGTTTGCTGTAGCAGGATTGACAGCCGGAGTTTGGAATATTGCCTCGGACACCGGGGTGGCGGCGTTTCATTGCATGATTTGCGAAGGCGGCACCCGGCCCGGTCATATCGGCATTGGCAGCGGCTGCCACCCGGACCGGGCCATTGCCCTGCTGCGGGCGCTGACCGAGGCCGCTCAGACGCGGCTGACCTATATCTCCGGCGCGCGCGACGATCTGGACCCGGATGAGTTTACCCCCAAGGCGTCGGCAGAACGCGCCCAGTATGTCCGGGCGGTGTTGGCTCGAACCGACCCGGTGGACCGGTTGCAAGATTGCCCGTCCTACTCATCGCCGTCGTTCGAAGATGACCTGGCATGGCTCCTGAACCGGCTGGGGGATGCGGGGATGGAGCAAGTTCTGACGGTCGATTTGTCGCGTCCGGGTCTGGGTATCTCTGTGGTGCGCGCGGTGATCCCGGGACTGGAGGCGCCGCATGACGATCCGGATTTCATAGCAGGCCCGAGGGTTCTGAGAACAGCGGAGGCACAGGATTGACGGCAGTTGTTTTTGCAGGCCCGACAATCAGCACTGAGGAGGTCCGGAACCTGCTGAATGCCACTGTTCTGCCGCCGGCTGGTCAAGGCGACATTTACCGGGCCGCCCGTCAAGGTGCGACGGTCATCGGCTTGATCGACGGGTACTTCGAAGGCGTGCCCTCGGTCTGGCACAAAGAAATCCTGTGGGCGCTGGAGCAGGGGATTGCGGCGTTCGGCAGCGCCAGCATGGGGGCGCTGCGGGCGGCTGAACTGTCTGCGTTCGGGATGGTTGGCATTGGGGACATCTATGAGGCCTATGCTGCAGGTGAAATTTGCGACGACGACGAAGTTGCTGTTCTGCACAGCCCGGCAGAATTGGGCTTTGCACCGCTGAGCGAACCGATGGTCTCGATCCGGGCAACCGTGGCGCGCGCGGCAGCTGACGCGGTGCTGGAAGCGGATCAGGCTGCGGAACTGTTCAGAACGGCCAAGCAACTGTTTTATCACGACAGGACCTGGGAACAGATCCTTGCGGGATTTGCGGATGCATCCTGGCTTGACAGGTTTTCGGCCTGGCTGGAAACCGGCCGGGTGGATGCCAAGCGCGAGGACGCGCAGAAGATGCTGATCCGTATGGCGGCCTTTTTGGAGACGGGGGGGAAGGCCGCTTCCATTCCGCCTGAGAAAGTTGAACGCTCGCTTGCCTGGCAGGGCTTGGTGCGGCGGATCGAGGCGGAGGCGTACAGCCTGCCGGATGCGGACCTGCAGGTGCTGGATGAGTTGCGCCTGGAGCCCCGGCGCTTTGGTGTATTCCGGACCCGCGCTGCAGTGCGCTGCTTGGCGCTGGAGGATGCCAGACAAAAGGGGATGCGCGCGGACCGGCAAGAGATTTTAGAGCAATTGAACAGCCACCGGGAAACACACAAGCTTTTCCGCAGTGCCGACCTCAAACAGTGGCTGGCTGAAAACAGGCTGACGGCTGACGGGTATGAAGCGCTGCTTGGAGGAACAACGCTGGCTGACACCGCCGTGAATGCCTTGGGCGAACAGCTGGATCTGCACTTGCTGGCAGAGCTTCGGCAGGCAGGCGCCTTTGCGCAATTGAAATCCCGCGCCATTTCCAAGTCGCAGTGGCTGGCTGAACAAAACCAGCCGGGCAGCGACCAGCCTGAGCAGGACCGGGTGCGGTTGATCCTCTGGTACTTCGAAACACGCCTGCAGCGGGAAATTCCGGATGACCTGGATAAGTATGCCTCGGGTATCGGCCTTAAAGACCTTGATGAATTCTATGCGCTGATCCGGCGTGAATTCATGTATCATCAAAAGGGAAAAACACAGTCTGCACCGGAAGGCAGGGACCAGGCAGGGCACATAGGGTGAAACCTCCGCAGAACTGGAGGGCACATGGACGACACGTTTGAACTGAAGGAGGAAGCGCCGGGAACGCGGTTTCTACTGTTTCCGCAATCCCCGTTCCGGACTGCGAATCCCGAACCGGAACTGGTCGAGATTTCCGCGCCGCCCGGTTCTATCGGGCCGGGACCGTCGGGGCCTCGGATGTATACAGTCAACCCTTTGGGCAAAACAATTCCTTTTGGGGCCATCGTTCCTGGCCCGTCGGGGCCGGGCATGTACTTGCCGCCTTGGCACGGAGATGTCCAGGAACCGCCAGCGCCGGACGAAGATGGCCACTTTATGCACGTTCTGCCTTCAGATCCCGGTTTTGAGGCGGTGCATTTGTTTGCTGCCGCCCATTTCACACTGGATGTGTGGGAGGCGTATTTTGGGCACCCGATCCCCTGGCATTTCGCGCGCGACTATGACCGGCTGGAGCTGTCGCTGCTGCCAAGCCTGGACAACGCGCATATCGGCTGGGGGTTTCTGGAAACCGGCGGCACCTGGGAGCATGGCGGCGAATACCGTGCCTACAGCCTGAACTTTGACGTGGTCGCCCACGAGATCGGCCACGCCATCATCTACAGTGTCGCGGGCATGCCGGTCTCGGATGATGTA
>NZ_LUKH01000200.1:0-3911 GCF_001593695.1 Leisingera sp. F5
GGTCTGGCCGTAGCCCGAGATCGAGCAATAGATCAGGCCGGGCAGATCATCCTTGAGGCTGGCATAATCAAGCCCGTATTTTGCGAGGCCGCCGGGCTTGAAATTCTCGATCAGGATATCGGCCTCTGCCGCCAGGCGGCGGATGGCCTGCTGTCCGTCTTCTGCAGCGATATCAATGGCAACCGAGCGTTTGTTGCGGTTGGCGGCCATGAAATAGGCCGACAGGTCGGATAGATTGCCGTCTGCATCGGTCACATAGGGCGGGCCCCACTGGCGGGTGTCATCGCCGCCGGTCTTTGGGTTTTCCACCTTGATCACGGTGGCGCCGAGGTCACCCAGAAGCTGGGTGCAGGTGGGGCCTGCCAAGATGCGGGAGAGATCCAGCACCTTGACGCCTTTGAGGGCGCCATGGGGAAGAAGATCAGATCCGGCCATCATAGCCTCCGCGCTCGATCACTGCCGAAATGACGGTGAATGTGTTTGCTTTCATCGCGTCCTGCAGGGCGGCGCGCAATTCCGCACGGTTAGTGACCGTCACCCCGTTGCCGCCAAAGGCCTGGCCCATGGCGGCAAAGTCATGCTCTGCGAAATCCACTCCGCCATTGGCGAACTGGCGCTGGCGCTGTTTCAACTCGATCAGGGCAAGGCTGGCATCGGCGAAGACCACGAAGATGGGCGCAACGCCAAGTTCTGCTGTAGTGGAGAGTTCCCCTGCCACCATCAGGAAGCCGGCATCGCCGGAGAAGCTGACAACGGGCCGGTCCGGCTGCGCCAGTTTGCGCCCGATTGCCATCGGCACCGCGCAGCCCATGGTGCAGAGCGCCGAAGACTGGATCAGCCCGCGTGGTTCAGAACACTCCCACATCTGGCTCAGCAGGATCCGGTGTGCGCCGCTGTCGGCAGTGGCAAGGGTCTCCGGCGGCAAGGTGGCGCTGCATTCGGCAATGACGCCCGCCGGACCCCATGCGTCGTCGCGAGAGAAGGCGCCGGCCAGGGCCGCTTTCACGGCGGCGGGGCGGCCATTGGCCCAGGTTTCGCGTGGGGCCGTGTCTTCGGAGAGAGCCGCCAGCGTTGGCGCGATGGCGGTCAGGAAGTTCAGTCCGGCCTGATGCATGTAGTGTGTGTTGGCCTCTGGCGCGATGTCGATCACGTTTTGGGTCTCCACGTCCCAGACATTGCGCCAGCCGGGGCGCATCTCAATCGGGTCATAGCCGATGGAGAGGATAAGATCGGCCTCCCGCACCAGCGGCAGCAGGTGTTTGTCCGCCAGCGGCGAAAGGCCCGTGCCGCCAAGGCACAGCGGGTGATCTTCAGGAATGACCCCCTTGGCCTTGTAGGTGGTGACAAAAGGGACCTGGTGTTTTTCGATGAAGGAACGGATGGCGGCGCTGGCGTTTTCCTGCAGCGCATCCAGGCCGATCACCGCCAGCGGGCGCTCTGCCGCTGTCAGCCAGGACTGCGCCTGCGCCAGGGCTTCGCCGCTTGGCACGGCTGCACTTGCGGGCGCGCGGCGGACGTTCCGGTCCCTGGCCGGCGCATCTGCCACTGAGATCGGCACGTCGATATGCACCGGGCCGTTACGTGCCTCGGTTGCGATGGCAACAGCCTTGTCGGCGATCAGATCGGCAGCTTCGGCGTCTAAACGAAAGGTTGCCTTGGTGATCGGCGTGAATACTGCCCTGTGGTCGAGCACCTGATGGGTATAGCTCTGCTCCTCCGGCGCATCGATGCAGCCGGTCAGAACCAGCATGGGCACCCGGTCCTGATGGGCATTGGCAACCACATTGATGCCGTTCAGCGCGCCGGGGCCAAGGGTTGCAACCAATATGACCGGTGCGCCATCGGCGTGATGCACCCCTTCGCCGATGAATCCTGCGCAGTTTTCATGCTTGGCCAGGTGAAAAGTGATGCCTGCGCGTGTCAGGGCATCCACCAGAGTCAACACCTCGCCGCCAGGCATTCCAAAGGCATGGCGGCAGCCCGCCTCATACAGGCGCCGGGCGAGAACATCGGCAGCGCGAAGGGTCTCTGTCATCTTGTCCGTCCAATCCGTTGATTTGCCGTCAGATTGCCGAGGATGTGCCCGCGTGCAAGCCCTCTCACGCCAGTGTGAGGCGTGTTGCAGCGGAAATCGGCGCATTTCATGCGCTTTCGGGTATTTTAAACCAGAAAGAAGCGGAAGGGGCTATTGCTGAGCCTTTTCAGCGATCTGCGCAAAGCGATTATCAAGCTGGCCTGCCAGAGCTTTCAGCGCTTCACCGCCCTCATCGGTGTAGGGTGCAAAGACATGGGAGGGCAGCTTGTAGGCGAGAGTGGCACTGCCGTTGGCTTCCTCGGTGACATAGATGCGCACGGGGGCTTCGATCATTGCGGCGGTGGATAGCGCCAGGATTTTCACCGCGAAATCATTGTTGAACAACCCGATCACCCGGTTCCCAGGGATGGTGATGCCGCGGGCGGCAGCGGCCTTGGTGGGGCCTGCCTGGGTCACCACTCCCATGCCTTCGGCCTTGGCGGCGGCTTTGACGTCCTTGATCAGCTGCTCATAGGGCTTTGACGTCTCATGCACTGCCCAGCCGTTGCGTGCAGCAATGTTTCCGGCGGATGCGGCAGAGGCTGCCAGAATGAGCGCGGCAGTCAGGCGTTTGAAAAACATGGGGACCCTCCAATGGCTTTACCGGGTTTTTTAAATCACGCGGGCGGGCTGGTTGCTCACAATTGCGTGCATCAGGCGGCAATCCGCCCGTTAGGGCAAAAACCTGCGCGTGCCCCGTTTGGGGCGCGCTCCGCTTGATAACAGCTGTGCGGGTATCATCCTGCGATTCTGCCGCCGCCCTGTTTTGTGACCACCACCACTGAGGGGCGCGGCGGCATTTGAGGGTCGAAATCCGGCCAGCGGGTAGCCGGGTCTTCAAAAGTCGATGCGCGCGCAAACCCCGCCAGCGCCTTGGTGCCGTCAGTGCCGGGATGCTGCACTGCCAGAAACAAAGTCTCGCCGTCCGGTGCAAAACAGGGGCCGCACAGCTCGCCGCCCGCCGGGCAGCGGAAGAACAGTTTGGAGTGACCGCGCAGGCTCCCTTCGGTCTCAACCCCGTACAGCCCGTCCGATTTGCCGGTCTTGCCCCATTTGCTGCCCTGATCGGTCGCGACCCACAGGCGGCCCTCGGCGTCAAAGGCGCAGTTGTCGGGGGAAGCGAACCAGCCGTTGTCAGAGGTTTCCGGATTCCATTCGGCCCCGACGGCGGCAATGCCCGGATCGCCGCATTTCACCAGGATCGACCAGTTGCCGCGGGTCGCTGCATGGTCGCCGCCGTCTTCCTTGATTTCGATGATATGACCGAAGCGCGACTTTGCCCGCGGATTGGCTGCGTCCGTCTCGCCTGCCTTCCGGCGGGCGTTGTTGGTCAGCATGATATAGGCAGTGCCGTCGCCGCGGGGGGCTGCATCCTCGGGGCGGTCCATTGGCGTGGCCCCCAGCGCATCCGCCGCCAGCCGCGCATCGATCAGAACGTCCCCCTGGCTGGCAAAGCCGTTCTCAGCCGTCAAAGGGCCCTCGCCATGGACCAGCGGCAGCCAGTGAACACTGCCGTCCGGGTCAAAACGGGAGGCGTACAGGATGCCGTCGCTGAGCAGCTTTGAATTGGCCGCCGGGTCGTCCGACACAACGCCCTTGGAGACATATTTGTACTGATAATCAAACCGTGCATCATCGCCCATGTAGACCACAAGATGCCCGTCCGTGGAGGTGGTGGTTTCAGCGCCTTCATGGCGGAAGCGGCCAAGCGCAGTGTGCTTCACCGGTGCAGCCTCCGGATTGCGCGGATCGACCTCAACAACCCAGCCGAAGCGGTTGGCCTCATTGGGGTCCTTGTCGATGTTGAACCGGTCGTGGAATTTGCCCCAGGCGTACC
>NZ_LUKH01000201.1:0-3905 GCF_001593695.1 Leisingera sp. F5
TCCGCGATGACTCATCCTGTGGACAACCTAATGAGCGCAAAAATGCGCCGCGGGTATGAGGCAGAGCAATGAATAAAACTATGACAAAGGGCGCGGCAGCGCTCCCTTTAAACACGATTATGGGCGGAGACTGCATCGAAGCGATGAACAGCCTTCCGGCCAATTCGGTGGATCTGATTTTTGCGGATCCGCCGTATAACCTTCAGCTGAAAGGCCAGCTGCACCGCCCCGACAATTCAAAAGTCGATGCCGTGGATGACCACTGGGACCAGTTTTCCAGTTTTGCGGTCTATGACCAGTTCACCCGCGAGTGGCTCAAGGCGGCGCGCCGGGTGCTGAAACCGAACGGTTCGATCTGGGTGATCGGCTCCTACCACAATATCTTCCGTGTCGGATCGGCGCTGCAGGACCAAGGCTATTGGGTGCTGAACGATGTGGTCTGGCGCAAGTCGAACCCGATGCCGAACTTCCGCGGCAAGCGCTTCACCAACGCGCATGAGACGATGATCTGGGCGTCCAAGTCGGAAGGTGCCAAATACACCTTCAACTACGAAGCCCTGAAGGCGCTGAACGAAGGTATCCAGATGCGCAGTGACTGGGTGCTGCCGATCTGCACCGGCCATGAGCGGCTGAAAGACGAAAACGGCGACAAGGCGCATCCGACGCAAAAGCCGGAATCACTGCTGCACCGGATCCTGGTCGGCTCGACCAACCCGGGCGACGTAGTGCTGGATCCGTTCTTTGGCACCGGGACCACTGGCGCAGTTGCCAAGATGCTAGGCCGCGAATTCATCGGCATCGAGCGCGAGGAAGCCTACCGCAAGGTGGCGGAAAAGCGGATCAAGGCAGTGCGCAAGTTCGACCGCGAGGCGCTGGAGGTTTCTGCCAGCAAGCGCGCGGCGCCGCGGGTGCCGTTCGGCCAACTGGTCGAGCGCGGCATGCTGCGCCCGGGTGAAGAGCTCTATTCGATGAACCGCCGCCACAAGGCCAAGGTGCGTGCAGATGGCACCCTGGTGGGCGACAACGTCAAGGGCTCGATCCATCAGGTGGGGGCGCATCTGGAGAACGCGCCATCCTGCAACGGCTGGACCTACTGGTGCTTTAAGCGTGAGGGCAAGACAGTACCGATCGACGTGCTGCGCCAGCAGATACGTGCTGAGATGCAGAACTGAGGCCCGGGGCGTTCTTAGCGTAAAAACCTATTGCAGGTGCTTGTGCTCAATGCACAGGCGCACACCTTGCCCCGCCTGCATCAGGCGGGGTTTTTTGTGCTTTTGCACAGTGATGCGCTATTCCCTGTTCATATCAGCGCAACTATCTGCAGTACTAACGCTGCAACAGCCAGCGGGAAGAGGGGAAAGCCCATGACCGACACCGCGTTTGCCTCCGGAAACGAAACCGTTTCAGCGTTCCAAGCCGGTAGCCAGCAGCTGTCATCTGCGGAAAGCAAATTTGCCGAGGCTGCTCTGGATGCCCACAAGCGGCGGGGATTGCAGTTGGCGGTACGGGCGCGTTGGATCGCGATGCCCATTATCGCGGTCTTCATCGTCTTCCTGAACCCGGCCTGGGAAATCCTCTATTATCATGGAATTCTTGCACTTTTATGCGTCAATGGCTGGTTCATCAGCCGCGCAGGAAAAGTAGGAAAGTCGCGGCTGGAGCTGTTCCTGATTTTCCTGGACCTTCTCATCATGACGTTCGGCCTGGTTGTGCCCAATCCGTTTGACAGCCGCAGCATGCCGGTTGCCATGCAGTACAGGTTTGACAATTTTCAGTACTTTTTTGTCATCTTGGCCGCGGGCACCATGGCTTACTCCTGGCGCACAGTGATTGCGATCGGGACATGGACGGCTACGATGTGGCTGGGCGCGCTGGGGCTGGTCTGGTGGTTCTCCAACCCGGTTCCCGGGCTTACCGAAGTCATGAACGCCGCCTTGGGCTTTGAGCCTGAGTTGGCGGAGTTTTTCGACCCCAACAGTTTTATGGTTCAGTTGCGTGTGCAGGAGGCAGTGGTTTTTGTGCTGGTGGCAGTGACGCTGGGCTTTTCAGTGCGCCGGTTCAACGGGCTGCTCAGAAGCAATGCCAGCCTGACACGGGAGCGGGCGAACCTGTCACGCTATTTTTCACCCAATGTGGTGAATCAACTGTCGCAGAACGACGAACCGCTGAAACAGGTTCGCAGTGAAAATGTGGCGGTTTTGTTTCTCGATATTGTGGGTTTCACCCGATTGTCTTCAGACATGGATCCGCGTTCGGTGATTGACCTGTTGCGGGAATTCCACGGCCGGATGGAGCGGGAGGTGTTCCGCCATCACGGCACGCTGGATAAATATCTTGGAGACGGGTTGATGGCGACTTTTGGAACGCCGGTTGCTGGCCGGCAGGATGCCACCAATGCCCTGGCCTGTGCTCATTCCATGCGCGAGTCGCTGGTGGCATGGAACAGGGAACGCGCCCGCCACGGCAAGCCGGAGATCCGCGCCGGAATCGGAATTCATTATGGCGAAGCGTTGCTGGGTGACATTGGTTCCAACCGGCTGGAGTTTGCGGTGCTGGGCATGACGGTGAACATCGCCGCCCGGTTGGAGAACCTGACCCGCAAGCTGCAGGCCGGGATTGTGATCAGCGAAACGCTGGCCGCACAGGTGAGGGCGGAGCAAATCGGCCTGGATCTGCTAGAGGGCAACACCCGGCATCCGGACCAAGAGGTGCGCGGGCTGGATCAGCCGATGACGGTTCTGGCCTGGGCGTAAGCCCTATCGGGGCACCGGGTTCCGCGCTTTGTTGTAGGCGTGCCAATCGGTGATCTCGGGGTAGTACGTTTGCCGCCAACGCCGCACCCGCGGGTTCATCACCCGGCGCCATAAGGGCGGGACCATCGCGGCAATGGTCATTACCGGGTAGCCATAAGGCAGCTGCGGTGCGTCGGCTTCAGTATAGTTCTGCAGCAGCGGAAAGCGGCGGTTTGGTTTGTAATGATGGTCTGAATGTCGCTGCAGGTTGATCAGCAGCCAGTTCGATGCCTTATGCGCTGCATTCCAAGAATGGCGCGGCTGCACGGGTTCGTATTTGCCGTCGCCAAGATGTTTGCGGGTCAGCCCGTAGTGTTCGACATAGTTGACGACCTCCAGCTGCCAGATTGCGACGCCGGCTTGCACCAAAAACAGCAAGACGCCGGTCACGCCGCCCAGTTTAAGCGCCAGCATGAGCATGGCTGCCTGCAGCGCCCAATAACGGAAGAACGGGTTAGTACGGTCGGTCCAGGGGCGGCTCTTCTTCGCCAGCTTTTCCTTTTCGGCGCGGAACGCGGAATGCCAGCATTGCCGCAGGACCCGCGGGTAGAAGCGGTGAAACCCCTCGTTGTAACGGGCGGTCACCGGGTCACGGGGAGTGCCCACATAGCGGTGATGCACCAGCAAATGCTCGGAACGGAAATGCGAATAAAGCACCATCGCCAGCAGGATATCTCCCAGCCAGCGCTCAATCCGGCTGGACTGGTGCATCAGCTCATGGCTGTAGTTGATACCCACGGCGCCGGTAACGACGCCGACGCCAAAGAAAACAGCGAATTTGCCGAATGCACTCAGATGATCGGCACCGCTGACGTACCAGATTAATCCGAACAGCGTGACGAATTGCAGTGGCACCCAAGCAGCGGTCAGCGCCTTGTACCAGGTGAGATCACTGTCCGGCGTTTCCGGGTCGGCGTTCTCCAGGTTCAACCCGAATGCCCCGTCCAGCACCGCAAACAGATGCCAGGTCACCAGCGGCGGCAGGACCAGCGTCCAACCACCGTAAACTGCAGAAATCCAAACCAGCGGCAGCAGCAAAAAAGACATCCAGAACGGCAGGGCGCTTTGCCAGCGGGCAAGGGTTTCGGGGGCGATCATGCCTGTGTCTCCCAA
>NZ_LUKH01000202.1:0-3903 GCF_001593695.1 Leisingera sp. F5
CGGCCGCGCCGACGATCTGTCGCGCCGCGCCTATGACGTGCTGTGGCGGGCGACCGAGGCCGGGATTGCAGCTGCCAAACCCGGCGCCACCTGCCGCGGCCTGTTCCAGGCGATGCAGACGGTGATTGCCGAGATGGACGATCAGGGTGGCGATGTAGGGCGGCTGGGCCATGGGCTGGGAATGCAGCTGACTGAATGGCCCTCGCACGCGGGTTTTGACGGGACGGTGATTGAAGAGAACATGGTGCTGACGCTGGAGCCTTCGCTGGGGTACGGTGACGGCAAGATCATGGTGCATGAGGAAAACATCGTAGTGCGCGCTGGTGGTGCCGAACTGCTGACAACCCGCGCCGCGCCTGAACTGCCGGTGATCTGAAGGAGGACCCGCGATGAAACTTCCCTATGATACGGACGCCGGCATTGGCACCCGCGCGACCCTTGGTGTGATCGTGCTGGAAACCGACGAGACGCTGGAACCGGAATTCTCCCGGATGATGGCGCAAGAGGACATCGCGCTTTATCACAGCCGGATCCCGATGGTGCCGGAAATCCGTCCCGAGACGCTGGCGCAGATGCAGGCTGATCTGCCGGTCTCGGCGCGGCTGTTCCCGTCTTCGCTGGACTTTGATGTGGTCGGCTATGGCTGCACCTCGGCCTCGACCGTGATCGGCTCGGCCAAGGTTGCGGAAGCGGTGCAAACGGTCTTACCCAAGGCCAAGGTGACAGACCCGCTGGCGGCGATCATCGTGGCTGGCAAGGCATTGGGCGTGTCCCGGCTGGGGTTTGTCACGCCGTACCTGCCTGAGGTTTCCGCACAGATGCGGGCGAAGCTGGAAGAGGCGGGGTTTGCAATTGCAGGCTTTGGCTCGTTTGAGGAAATGGACGACCGGGTGGTGGCGCGGATCACCGAGGCGGCCATTGCGGACGCCGCCAAACAGGTTGCCAAGGCAGAAGATTGCGATGCCATCGTGATTTCCTGCACCAATCTGCGCTGCCTGCAGATCATTCCGGAAATCGAAGCGCAGGCCGGGGTGCCGGTGATCTCCAGCAATCAGGCGCTGGCCTGGCACATGCTGCGCCTCTCTGGCGTTACGGATTCTCAGCCGCAATTCGGCAGGTTGTTCACCCGGGGTCTGACCGCCTGATAGATACAATTGTGTGGGATTTGTCAGCTGACAATTTTGCTGTTTGCATCCTGCAGCGCGGCGCGATCGGCGCTTGTAATCCGCGCGCAGATCGCGACAGATTGCCAGTCGTGATCTGTTTTGTGCCTGCAAGGATGCCCGGATGCCTGCCACCCGTCCCCAGACCCGCCCCGCGACCCGCAATGTCCTGTTCATCATCATTGACCAGCTGCGCGCGGACTGCGTGTTCGGCGCTATGGCGGAACATGTGGAGCTGCCGAACATCCGCGCTTTCATGAAGGATGCGGTGTCGTTCAAACGGCATTTCTCGGTCACCAATCCCTGCGGGCCGTCGCGGGCGTCAATCCTGACCGGGCAGTACGCGATGAATCACCGGTCGGTCCGCAATGGCACGCCGTTGCGTCATGACACGCCGAATGTCGCCACTGAAATGCGCAAGGCAGGCTATATGCCGATGCTGTTCGGCTATACCGATACCTCGCAGGACCCGCGGGCATTCAACGCCAATGACCCGGCGCTCAGGACCTATGAATTCCCGATGAACGGGTTTCATGAGATGACCGAAATGCGGATGGAAATGTCCTATCCTTGGCAGTCGCATCTGATGAATCGGGGCTATGAATTCGAAAACTATTGGGATGTTTACAAGCCGGTGTCCCCCGATGGCAGTGCGCCCAGGCTGAACGATCCGGCGCTATACGCCGCTGAAGACAGCGATACAGCGTTCCTGACCAACTCGTTTCTGGGCAAGATGACCGCCTACCACAAGCAAAGCTGGTTCGCGCATCTGACCTATATCCGCCCGCATCCGCCGCTGGTGGCGCCGGCCCCCTACAACACCATGTATGACTCCGCCTCGCTGCCGCTGCCGGAGCGGCTGGCGACACCGGATGCGGAATGCGAACAGCATCCGTTCTTTGATCCGGTACTGCGCAAGAGCGCGATTGCGGGGTTCGTCGAAGGTTTCCCGGATCTTGAGCCGACGGATGACAACATCCGCACCCTGCGCGCGGTCTATCTGGGGCTCGCGAGCGAAGTGGACCATCATGTCGGGCGGGTGATCCAATTCCTGAAAGACACGGGCCAGTATGACAACACCATGGTGGTGATCACTGCTGACCATGGCGAAATGCTGGGCGACCGGCACTCCTGGGGAAAGATGACGGTCTATGACGCCGCCTATCACACGCCGCTGATCATCCGGATGCCAGGCAATGAAGGCAACGCAGGGGCCTGTCTCACCCACATTTCCGAATCCATTGATGTGACGCCGACCATTCTGGACTGGGCCGGACAAGAGATCCCGAATTCAATGGACGGGCGGTCTTTGCTGCCGCTGTTGCAAGGAGAGACTCCGCAGGATTGGCGGCAATATTCCTTTTCGGAGCTGGATTTTTCGGAGCCGCTGAAGCCGACGCTATGGCAGCAGGCGCTAGGCACATCGCCAAGCGAGAGCTGCCTGGGTATCCTGCGGGACGAGCGGTTCACCCTGGTCGAGTTCGCCGCTGATCTGCCGCCGATGCTGTTTGACAATGAAGGGCAGGGGGAGCTGGAGAATGTGGCCGGGCAGCCGGAGTATGCCGCGGATCTCAACCGGCTGACCCGGAGGATGCTGCGGCACCGGATGAAAAACATGGATCACACGCTGTCGCTGATGTCGATCACCCCGGATGGCGCGCGCGGCGTGGCCCGGTTTCCGCAGCGGAAATCCTGATCGCAGCCTTCTGCAGGTTGCAACGAGAAAAAACAGACGCCCGCCCCCCTTGCCGGAGACCGGGCGTCTGTTGCCACGCGGGCCTTAGATGAACCAGTCTTCGGTCAGCTCGGCACTTGACCTCACCCCTTTCAGATAGGTGATCTGAAACGCGTCCTCGCCGCCCGCACCGTCAGCATCATACTCCAGCCAAACCGCACGGCTGTCGCTGAGGCTCAGGCTGCCGGTGGACAAGGCGTCGTCAAGATTGGTGCCCAGATCCTGAAGCAGCCCGTCGATGTCCAGCAAGTCCCCATCGCTCAGCTTGAAATCGCTGATGGTGTCCCCTGCGTCCTCGGCCGCGGTAAAGACAAACACATCGGCATCCTTGCCGCCTTTGAGGAGGTCCGCCCCGGCGCCGCCTTGCAGCCGGTCCAGGCCGGATCCGCCATCGAGCGTGTCAATTCCAGCACCGCCCAAAAGCGCATCGTCTTCCGAACCGCCCCTGATCTTATCGGAGCCGTTGCCGCCGCTGAGGCTGTCATCCCCTTTGCCGCCATCCAACTTGTCATTTCCTGCGCCGGCCGACAGCGTGTCATCGCCATTGCCGCCTTTCAGCTGGTCGCTGCCGCTGCCGCTGCTGAGCATGTCATTGCCATCGCCGCCATCAGCCTTGTTATTGCCGTTGCCAGCCGAAAGCGTGTCATCCCCGAGGCCGCCCTTCAGTTTATCGGTGCCTGCGCCGCTGGTGATCTGGTCGTTCCCGTCACCGCCATCCAGCTTATTGTTTCCATCGCCGGCGTAAATCGTGTCGTCGCCCCCGCCGCCTTTAATGTTGTCCTGTTCGCTGCCGCCGGACAAGCTGTCATCGCCGGCACCGCCGTCCAGCCTATTGTCTCCATCGCCGGCAGACATCGTATCGTTGCCTTCGCCGCCTGACAGCTTGTCTTTGCCGCTGCCTGAGGTGAGGACATCATCACCGCTGCCGCCATCCAGCTTGTTGTTGCCATCACCGGCAGACATGGTGTCGTCGCCATCGCCGCCTGACATTTTGTCATTGCCGCT
>NZ_LUKH01000203.1:0-3892 GCF_001593695.1 Leisingera sp. F5
CGCATGGGCGGATCCGGCGCGCCCTTCAACCTGGGGGAGATGACCGTCACCCGCTGCACGCTGTCGCTGGAGGACGGCACGGTCGGCCACGGCTATGTGCAGGGCCGCAGCAAGGCAAAGGCCGGGATGGTTGCCAAGATTGATGCGCTGATGCAGACCGGTGCAGCGGCTGGCCTGCGCGCCGCAGTGCTGGATCCTCTGTCCGCAGAACGCAAGGCCCGCAAAGCGACCCGGGCAGCCAAGGCGGCGGCAACCAAGGTTGAGTTTTTCACTCTGGTGCGGGGAGAAGACTGATGCCGCAGCAGATTAAGAACACCGCCTATGCCGGCGGGTTCAGCAATCCTCCGGTGGTCTCGGCCCAAGCTTTTCGCGCAGCGATGACTGCGATGGCACGGCCAGGCCGGATTGAAGATATCAACGGCGCCACCCCGCCCGGGGGGATCTCAGTTGCCGCCGGCAGCCTGCTGCTGACCCTGTGCGATCCGGAAACCGGTGTCTATCTGGCCCCGGATGTGGACAGCGAAGCCTTGCGCGGCTGGCTGTCTTTCCACACCGGCGCGCCCATTGTGGCTGCGGAGCAGGCGGATTTCGCCCTCGGCAGCTGGGCAGCGCTGATGCCGCTAGGCTGCTTCCGCACCGGTACGCCGGAATATCCGGATCGCTCCGCCACCCTGATTGTGGAAGTGCCGGGCTTCGGCGCCCCCAATGCCGTCCTGTCGGGGCCCGGCATCAAGGACGCTGCAAAGATGGCGCTGCCCGATTTGGCGGCCTTTCAGAATAACACGCTGCTTTACCCGCTGGGGGTGGATTTTTTCTTTACCTGCGGGACACAGGTGGCTGCGCTGCCCCGGTCCACCCAAATCAGCGCGGAGGCCTGAACGATGTATGTGGCAGTAAAAGGCGGTGAGCGGGCGATTGACAACGCCCATGCTTGGCTGGCGGAAGAGCGCCGCGGCGACACAGATGTTGCTGAACTTTCCTACGCCCAGGTCCGCGAACAGCTCAGCCTGGCGGTGAACCGGGTGATGGCGGAAGGATCGCTGTACGATCCGGATCTGGCGGCGCTGGCGATTAAGCAATCACGCGGCGATCTGATCGAGGCCATTTTCCTGATCCGCGCCTACCGCACCACCTTGCCGCGGTTTGGCTATACGCTGCCGGTGGAAACCGGTGAAATGGCCTGCGACCGCCGGATTTCCGCGACCTTCAAGGATGCGCCGGGCGGTCAGGTGCTGGGGCCGACCTTCGACTACACCCACCGGCTGCTGGACTTCAAACTGGCCGCGGACGGCGAAGTGCCCGAGGCTCCGGTTGCGGATCCGCGCATGGAAGCAACGCCGCATATCGCAGAGTTCCTGCAAGGCGAGGACATTATCGAGCGCGAGCCGTCCTCGGACGCAGTGCCGGGGGATCTGACCCGCGAGCCGATGTCTTTCCCTGCTGGGCGTGCGGTACGCCTGCAATCGCTGGCCCGCGGGGATGAGGGCTTCATCCTTGGCATGGCTTACTCCACCCAGCGCGGCTATGCCCGCAATCACGCTTTTGTCGGCGAGTTGCGGATCGGCACCGTGCCGGTGGAGATAGAGATTCCTGAGCTGGGATTTGCCGTCGAGATCGGTGAGGTGGAGCTGACCGAATGCGAGACAGTGAACCAGTTCAAAGGTTCGAAAACGGTGCCGCCGCAGTTCACCCGCGGCTATGGGCTGGTCTTCGGCCAGTCAGAGCGTAAGTCCATCGCCATGGCGCTGGTCGACCGGGCGCTGCGCTGGGAAGAACTGGGCGAGGACAATCTGGGCGCACCTGCGCAGGACGAGGAATTTGTCCTGAGCCACGCCGACAACATCCAGGCCACCGGCTTTCTGGAGCATATCAAACTGCCGCATTACGTGGATTTTCAGTCCGAGCTGGAGCTGGTTCGCAAACTGCGCCACGAGGCAGCAGAGCTGGCGGAAACTCTTGCGGCACGGGAGGCTGCGGAATGAGTTCAGCCGCCGCCTCCGCCAGCGTCTCCTCCGTCGAAGCCTCCACTGTCCTGGTTCTGTCCCCAAGGTCGTCCAGAGCCGGGGCCACGAGACGCAAGGCTGGCATCAACCGGGTCTATACTTGTGTGACTGTTTTCAGATTGGCGACGGGATGTCTGATCGTACCCGCCAGCGCGCAGTGTGCGAAAAACTCGGACTATTGCCCAAATCAAGGCACCAAGGCCAATCACCAAGACAAAACCGATAATGTCTTCCATCGAAAATCCGCGCTCCAAACCGGTTTCGGCCAAAAAACTTTAATGCGAGGTCAGGATGTCTGACTACAACTTTGCATATCTCGACGAACAGACCAAGCGGATGATCCGCCGGGCGATCCTCAAAGGTCTGGCGGTGCCGGGCTATCAGGTGCCATTTGCCAGCCGCGAAATGCCGATGCCTTATGGCTGGGGCACCGGCGGGGTGCAGGTCTCAGCCGCGTCTCTGACGCCGGACGATACGCTGAAAGTGATCGACCAGGGGGCTGACGACACTACAAATGCTGTGTCGATCCGCAAGTTCTTTGAAAAGACTGCGGGTGTTGAAACCACCGAGGAAACCGAAAAGGCCAGCATCATCCAGACCCGCCATCGGATCCCCGAAGCGGAGCTGACCGAAGATCAAATCTTGGTCTACCAGGTGCCGATCCCCGAACCGCTGCGGTTTCTGGAGCCGAGGGAAACCGAGACCCGCAAGATGCATGCCTTGCAGGAATACGGGCTGATGCACGTGAAACTTTATGAGGACATCAGCCAGCACGGTGCGATTGCCACCGCCTATGCCTATCCGGTGAAGGTGGAAGGGCGTTATGTGATGGATCCTTCGCCGATCCCGAAGTTTGACAACCCCAAGATGGAAATGGCGGCGATCCAGCTGTTCGGCGCAGGGCGGGAACAGCGCATCTACGCGGTACCGCCGTACACCAAGGTCGTCTCGCTGGATTTTGAGGACTATCCGTTTGAAGCAAGCAAGGCCGATCATGCTTGCGATCTATGTGCGGCGAAAGACAGCTATCTGGACGAGGTGATCCTGGATGATGCGGGCAACCGGATGTTTGTCTGCTCGGACACCGATTACTGCCGCTCGCGGCGCGACGCAGGCCATACCGGCCGCCTGGGCGAGGAGGCAGCGTGATGACACCTTTGCTGCAAGTGCAAAACGTCGCCAAATTCTATGGCGCGCGGATCGGCTGCACGGATGTGAGCTTTGATCTCTATCCTGGCGAGGTGATGGGGATCGTGGGCGAGAGCGGTTCGGGTAAGTCGACGCTGCTGAACAGCCTGGCGGGCCATCTGCCCCCTGACCAGGGGGAGGTGATCTTTGACACCCGTGCCAATGGTCCGGTGGATACCGTCACCATGTCCGAGCCGGAACGCCGGATGCTAAGCCGCACCGACTGGGCGTTTGTCCACCAGCACGCCCGCGATGGACTGCGGATGTCCGTGAGCGCTGGCGGCAACATTGGTGAACGGCTGATGGCGGTGGGAGACCGCCATTATGGCGGGATCCGAGCCCAGGCTGCGGATTGGCTGGGCCGGGTGGAGATTTCCGAAAGCCGCATTGATGACCGTCCGTCGGCTTTTTCCGGCGGCATGCAGCAGCGGCTGCAGATCGCCCGCAATCTGGTGACCGGCCCGCGCCTGGTGTTCATGGATGAGCCGACCGGCGGCCTTGATGTCTCGGTACAGGCACGGCTGCTGGATCTGTTGCGGGGGCTGGTGCGCGAGATGGGGCTGAGCGCCATCATCGTCACCCACGACCTGGCGGTGGTGCGTCTTTTGGCGGACCGGCTGATGGTGATGAAGGATGGCCGTGTGGTTGAAACCGGGCTGACCGATCAGGTGCTGGATGATCCCCAGCATGGCTATACCCAG
>NZ_LUKH01000204.1:0-3890 GCF_001593695.1 Leisingera sp. F5
GATCAAACGGTCCTCTTCCAGCTGCAGTTTCACCGCGCGGGAACGCTCCGACGACACCGTTGCCACCCGGTCCACGGCCTGCGCGAACTCGGAGGCATCCACTTCCAGGCGGCGGGTGTTGCCGGCAGGGATCACCCGGGTGTAGTCGGGGAAGGTGCCGTCGATCACTTTGGAAGTCAGGGTGATGTTCGGGGTGGCAAAGCGCACCTTGGTTTCCGAAACCGACACCGCGATGTCCATGTCGTCATCGTCCAGCAGTTTGCGCAGTTCGCCCACGGTCTTGCGCGGAACGATCACGCCCGGCATGTCCTCGGCACCCAGCGGCAGCTCGGAGTCAATCCGCGCCAGACGATGGCCGTCGGTGGCAACAGCACGCAGAACCTTGCCGCCTTCGGCACTGTTGGAGACATGAAGATAGACACCGTTCAGATAATACCGGGTCTCCTCGGTGGAGATTGCAAACTTCGACTTGTCAAACAGGCGTCGCAACACCGCGGCCTTGGCGGCGAAGTTGGAGTGGTACTCCGACGACGCCATCACCGGGAAGTCTTCCCGCGGCAGTGTCGCCAGCGAGAAGTTCGACCGGCCCGCGTCAACCGTCAGGCGGCCAGTCGCTGCATCTGCGCTCAGTGTGACCAGCGCGCCGTCAGGAAGCTTGCGGACAATCTCGTGCAGGGTGGTGGCGGCCACAGTGGTTGCCCCGGCGCGCTCGACCTGGGCGGGGGCCTTGTCGACCACCTCGATATCCAGGTCAGTGGCGCGGAACTGGACGCTGTCGCCTTCGGCTTCGATCAGCACATTCGCCAGAATCGGAATGGTGTTGCGGCGCTCTACCACCGACTGTGCCTGAGCCACAGCCTTGAGAAGCGTGCCGCGTTCGATGCTGATCTTCATGTCCCAAATCCTCTTCGTCATGCCCGTGTCAGTAGCCGGGACAAGCAACCTACCTGTTTACCCCTGCCGTACAAGGCTTTTTATGGATTTCTCCAAGGGTTTCCCGGCGGGGTCAAGGGGGGCTGCGCGGCTGGGCCGCGAAACCCGAGGAAACGTTGCAGCAGAACCCGGAACTGTCCCCGCGGGGACAGAGCTGCAGAACCCAGGCTTGTTCCCATGGGGACACTTACGAAAAACGCCCCGGCGCTTGGACCGGGGCGTAATACGGGGCAGGTGAAAACACTGGAGAGGTGCTTAGGCCTTCACCCGCTCCGATTTCGGATCATACATCGGCTTAAGCGAGGCCTCGGCCTTCACCTTCACACCGCAGACGTCGATCTCATAGGTGGAGCCCAGCACATCCGCCGCGCTTTCGCCTTCGCACGGCACATAGCCCATTCCTATGGCAGCGCCTAGGGTGTGGCCGTAGTTGCCTGAGCTCAGGTAGCCCACATATTTGCCGTCGCGAATGATCGGCTCGTTGTGGAACAGCAGCGGCTCGGCGTCGGTCAGTTTGAACTGAACCATGCGGTTCTTGGGGCCGGTTTCCTTACGCTCCAGCACCGCGGCTTTGCCGATGAAATCGTCCTTGTCAGTCTTCACCGCAAAGCCCAGACCTGCATCGATCACATTGTCCTCGCAGGTGATGTCGTGGCCGAAGTGGCGGAAGCCCTTCTCGATCCGGCAGCTGTCCATCATGTGCATGCCGCACAGCTTGAGCCCCATGTCCTGTCCCGCCTCGTGAAGCGTTTCGAACGCGTGGCCCGCCATGTCGGCTCCAACGTAGATTTCCCAACCCAGTTCGCCCACGTAGGTCACCCGGTGCACACGGGCAAGGCCCATGCCCAGTTCGATCTCTTGCGCGGTGCCAAACGGGTTCACCTCGTTGGAGAAATCATTGGACGAGACTTTTTGCAGCAGCTTGCGGGCGTTCGGGCCCATCACTGCCAGCACGCCCTCGCCTGCGGTGACATCGGTGATCACCACGCGGTGCTCGCCCACATGGCGCATCATCCAGGTCTGATCGGCCAGACGGGTCACCGCCGGGGTCACCACCAGATAGGCGGTCTCGGTCAGGCGGGTGACAGTAACGTCTGCCTCAATCCCACCGCAGGAGTTCAGGAACTGAGTGTAGACGATCTTGCCTGCCGGCACCGACAGGTTGGCGCCGCAGATGTAGTTCAGAAAGGTTTCGGCATCCGGGCCTTCGACGCGGATCTTGCCGAAGGAGGACATGTCGTACATGCCGACGTTTTCGCGTACAGCCCTGTGTTCAGCTGCCGAATTCTCAAACCAGTTCTGGCGCTTCCAGCTGTACTGGTATTCGCGCTCCTGGCCTTCGTTGGCAAACCAGTTGGCACGCTCCCAGCCGCCGATTTCGCCCATCACAGCGCCCTGATCCAGCAAGTGATGGTGGAACGGGGTGCGGCGCACGCCGCGGGCGGTGGCCTTTTGACGGTAGGGGTAGTGGTCGGCGTACAAGAGGCCCAAGGTCTCTTTGGAGCGCTCGAACAGGTAGTGCTTGTTTCCCTGGAACGGGTGCATCCGGGAGATGTCCACGTCGCCCAGATCAAAGGGTTTCTGGCCGTCTTCCATCCACTGCGCCAGCGCCATGCCAGCGCCGCCTGCCGACTGGATACCGATCGAGTTGAAGCCTGCGGCAACCCAGAAGTTGTCCATCTCGGGCGCCAGGCCCAGATGGTAGGCATCATCCGGGGTGAAGCTCTCGGGGCCGTTAAAGAAGGTATGGATACCCGCCTCGGCCAGCATCGGCATCCGGTTGCAGGCGGCTTCCAGAATCGGCTCGAAGTGATCGAAATCCTCGGGCAGCTGGTCGAATTCGAACGTGTCCGGGATGCCGTTCATCGCCCAGGGCTTGGCATTCGGCTCAAACGCGCCCAGCAGGATCTTGCCAGCGTCTTCCTTGTAGTAGGCGCATTCGTCCGGCACCCGCAGAACCGGCATCTGGGTCAGGCCGGAAATACCTTCGGTCACGATGTAGAAGTGTTCACAGGCGTGCAGCGGCACGTTGACGCCTGCCATGCGGCCAACCTCATGCCCCCACATGCCGGCGCAGTTCACCACCATGTCGGCCTCGATATGGCCCTGGGATTGGCCGTCGTCGCTGACCCAATCGACGCCGGTAACGCGGCGGCCGTCCTTGGAGATGCCGGTGACCTTAATGCGTTCCTTGACCAGCGCGCCGCGCTGGCGGGCGCCTTTGGCCAGGGCCAGTGCGATGTTGGCGGGATCACCCTGGCCGTCTTTCGGCAGCCACACACCGGCAGTCACGTCGCCGACGTTCAGGTGCTCGTAGCGGGTTTTCACTTCCTCGGGGGAGATTTCCTCAACCTCGACACCAAAGGCGCGCGCCATGGCGGCCTGGCGGAAGATCTCTTCCTTGCGTTCTTCGGTCAAAGCAACGGTTATCGAGCCGCAGCGTTTGAAGCCGGTCGCAACGCCGGTTTCTTCTTCCAGCGCGCCATAAAGTTCCTGGCTGTATTTCGCCAGCTTGGTCATGTTGGCAGTTGCGCGCAACTGGGCGATCAGGCCCGCGGCGTGCCAGGTGGTGCCCGAGGTCAGCTGCTTGCGCTCCAGCAGCACCACATCCTTCCAGCCCAGTTTGGTCAAATGATAGGCCACCGAGCAGCCGATCACGCCGCCGCCGATAATGACCACGCGGGCCTTGTTGGGAAGATCGCTCATGTCATCGCTCCACAGTCAGTGTTTGCGCCTGATTATCATGGATAGGCGGCGCAAAATGCATCAAAAACGCCAAGCTTCCCCGGCTATTCTCCGGCTTTCAGGATATTTCCAGCCCCGTCTTCCCCCAGCCGGCGGCGCTTGCGCAGGGCAAAGGGGGTGATGCCGAAGAAGCTTTTGTAGAGCGAGGAAAAGCCATTCGGGAAGCCGCAGGCAAGGCCGATCTCCCGCACGCTCATGGTGGTGTTCAGCAA
>NZ_LUKH01000205.1:0-3887 GCF_001593695.1 Leisingera sp. F5
CGGATCGGTGTGTCATCCATTGCCCGGCAAGCGCATCCGAAGGATGCTGCCGAGAGGGAGCGTGGAGCAACGGTGCCGCCATGACTTCGGCTTCTATCCTTTCGATGACCGGCTCAAGCACCTTCATGACCCGGCCGCCCCCCTGCGGGCGTAGATCTCGTTGAGGCGGTAGAGCGGCACGTGGTCATCAAGCTTGGAGACCAGCACGTGGGCCAGCAGGCCCGGCCCGGCATACTGCCGGGGATGGGGCAGCTCGGGGCGGCGGGCTGCACCATCTTCTCGCACCGGCGGCAGGACTTCTTCACCCGCGCGACTTGGATGACTTTCATCTGCGCAGCGACCATGTCGAGCAGTTCGCTCACATCCTCGCCGACCACACGGAGACCACCCCCGCAATCGGGACAGCAGGTGCCGGGATCAAGCTCACGGCGTTCAAGTGGTGTCTCGTCCGACACCCGCGGCCTGCGACGGGGGCGCACCTCGGCGGTCCCGGGATCGGTGGCGGGAGGCTCGGCATCCTCCTCCTCGGGCGGTTCGTCTTGCTGTTCGGCGGTTGCGATCAGCAGGTCTTCCAGCGCCAGTTCGAGCTGGGCGATCTCCCGTTGGATCTTTTCAGACGACTTCCCGAAGGCCTGCTTCTGGAGCTTGGCAATCCGCAGGCGCAGGGCCTGGACCAGCTGATCGTGGGCCTGAAGCGCGGCTGACATGCGTGCATTCTCCGCCTGAAGAGAGGCGATCAGGGCCTTCAGAACGGCGGGATCGCTGGGGTGAACATCGGCGTCACCGGACATGCCGACAGATACCATGCAGCGTCCGGAATGGCCAATAAAACAATGACTTCAAGGGGATAATCTATCCGACCCGTGCGGGCGGCACGCCCCAGTCAGGGTGCCGCCAATCAATACCTTCCCAGAGCATGGCCAGCTGCACCGAGGTCAGGCGAACGGCGCCGTCCCCGCTGCTGGGTCACGGGAAGCGTCCGCGCTCCAGCACCTTGCAGTAAAGGCAAAATCCCTGGCCATCCCAATACAAAAGCTTCAGCCGGCCGCCACCGCGGCCCCGCAAGGCAAAGACGGCACCTCCCGCGGGCTTCTGGCGCAGAACATCCTGGGCAGGGGCTGACAACCCCGCGATGCCTTTGCGCATGTCTGTGACGCCGCAGGCAAGATACACCCGGACACCGGTTCCTGGGCCGTTCATGCCGCCTCCACTGCGGGGACCAGCCCGGCCAGCACAGCGGCGTCCAGGTCACTGGGAAACCGCAAGCAACGTCCGTTGGCCAGACGCAGCTCAATAGGAACGGAGGGGCTGGCAGCGGGTTCCGCTGGAGGAGCCTCGGCTGCCGGGAGACCAACCGGCAGAAACACGGTCCCTCGGTCAGGCGACCATAGCCCCTTCCGCTTCAGCTCGTGCCGCCAGCCATAAATTTGCTGCCGCGTCACATCGTGATGCTGTGCCACCCGCGTTACTGTTGCCCTGTCGATCCCCACAGATGTGACGATCGTAAGCTTCTCCTCACCGCTCCAGCGCCGGCGCCGTTCAACGCCGAGAATCTCGCCGCGCATGACAAACTCCCCCCAAGATACGTCGGTAACGACGTCGCTAAGCACGTGTCTTAGAACATCAGGAGAAAATCAGGCAGGCGGGTAGAAACCGGGCGCTTACGTTGAAGATCTAAATGGTGCGGGTGAAGGGACTCGAACCCCCACGCCAAAGGCGCCAGAACCTAAATCTGGTGCGTCTACCAATTCCGCCACACCCGCACGCACACAAAGCACCGCTTTGCGTGTCGCGGTGATTATCAAAGGACAGCGGCGGATGCGAGCGGAAAACGCAGCCTCGGACACCCTGTGTAAAACGGCAACAATCCGTCCGCATAATTGCAACAATGAGCAGACTTTCGCCGGAAAAGGCTGGGCCTGGAATCCGGTTCTGGCATAGATTCACAAAAAAGTCTGAGGCAGACAGAGCGAGTAACAACATGAAACCGTTTGGTAATGCGGCCTTGCGCGCGCAATTGGCTATGCGCGGCCAAGCACAGCCCCGGCGCCTGTATCAGGGCAGCCAGAACATCAGCCTGCTGCGCGGCACCCTGGTGCTGACCCGCGAGGGCGAGCGCGCAGCGGAAGAGGTTAAAGCAGGCGGCAGCCTCATCACCCGCACCCAGGGCATGGCCCGGGTAGAAGCGGTCCGCACCCGCCGCGCCATGCTGCAAGCCGTATGCATTTCTGCCGGATCGCTTGGCGACACCCGCGCAGACAGCGACCTGACCGTCCCTTGGGACCAGCGGGTCCTGGTCCGTGATTGGCGCGCCAAGGCAATGTTCGGCCAGCCGCAGGCAGTGGTGCCGGCCTATGAGCTGGTGGATGGCGAATTCATCCGTGATCTGGGTCTGCAGATGATGGATCTGACGATCCTGGAGTTTTCCCGCCCGCATGTGATTTATGCAGGCGGACTAGAACTGGCCGCGGCCGCCGCACCGGACGAAGATCTGCGCCCGGCAGCCTGAGCCGGAGCGTTACAGCCCCAGCTTGCGGAACACGGCGGGGATCTGCTCTGGCAGGTCCTCGGCGATCAGGCCGGGGCCGAATTCCAGCGCGCATTCCACATGGACATAGGCGGCAGTTTCCGCCGCCTGCATGGGAGAGAACCCGCGCGCCATCAGCCCGGTGATGAAGCCCGCCAGCACATCGCCCGACCCGGCGGTGGCCAGCCAGGGGGCAGAACGTTCGTAATGCGCGGAATTGACCGAGCAGCGGCCGCCCGGCGCGGCAATCACCGTATCCGGCCCCTTGAACAGCACCACGCAGCCGGCGCGTTTGGCCGCCTCGCGGGTGGCATCCACTTTAGAGTAAGCCGGGCCTGTGGTGGCTGGCGCATTCAGTTTCTCGGCCAGGTCCGGGAACAGCCTGGCAAATTCCCCGCCATGCGGGGTGATCACACAGTCTTCATGCAAAACCTCAAACAGCACCTCCGGCTTCATCTCGAACCGGGTAAGCGCATCTGCATCCAGCACGGTTGCCCGTTTTTCCTTCAATGTGGCGAATACCATCGCCTGCGTATCCGCCCCGCGTCCCATGCCAGGGCCAAGGCAAATAGCGCTGAGCCGTTCGTCTTCCATCAGCTCCACCAGCCCATGCGCGCCGTCGATCTGCCGCAGCATGATGGCAGTCAGATTGGCGGCATTTTCAAACATCGCCGAGCGCGGCGAGCCGACGGTAACCAGCCCTGCCCCGATGCGCAGGGCGCCGCGGGCTGCGAGGCGGGCGGCGCCAGTTTTGCCGTGGCCGCCGGAGAGGATGAGAGCATGGCCGTTAGTGTATTTGTGGCTATCCCGGTCTTTCCGCGCCCACGAGGGGTGAAGGCGCGTGGCTAAGTTACACAGTGACCTGCTGTTATCCTTGCGCCAATTCTTGCCTTCTTTCAGTCCAATGTCCTTCACTGCAGTCTTCCCGCAGTGGTCTGGACCTTCCGCGAGAAAATGCCCTTGCTTGTGACGGTGAAAGCTGACCGTTAGATGCGCAGTTGCCGAAAATCGAAAATAATCCGCTTCGTGCGGAAATTCTTTCCCGCTGTCCGAACATATCCCGCTAGGAATATCGACAGAGACAATCGCGGGCCTGCCCCTCTTGTGGCCGAACTCGATGTCAAAGCAGTCGACCATGTCTTCCATATTCCAGAAGAGATCACCAAGATCAGGAAGCGATCGCGTCAGACCCGTGCCGAAAAGAGCATCGATCAAGACATCGCAAAGCCAACCATCCTTGCCATCGTAGTCTGTTATCTCTTCGACGCCACCCAACTCCCGCCACCGCTCGCAGTTCACCCTCGCATCCGGTGGCAGCTTCTCAGCATCGCCGTAAAGAAACACCTCCACCTCCCAGCCG
>NZ_LUKH01000206.1:0-3864 GCF_001593695.1 Leisingera sp. F5
CCCGCCTTGACGGCGTACTGGACCCGGCAGCGGGCGGTGACGCAGTGCAGAGCATCGACCTGGTTTCCGGCCTGGAAATCCGCAAGCCGAAACTGTCGCGTTCGGGTTTCTTTGTCGATGGCGACGGCAGCGTGATGACCACCTCGGATGTGGTGGCGGGCTGTACCCGCATCACATTGGACCATGGCTATCAGGTGGAAATAGAGGCCAACAACACCGCAGACGGCATCGCCATCCTGCGCCCCGTCCAGGCGCTGGCACCTGCAGCGGTTGGTGAACTCAGCGCCGCTTCGCCGCGGCTGCAGTCTGAGATCGCTGTTTCCGGCTTCTCCTACGAGGGCGTCTTGGGCGCACCGAGCCTGACTTGGGGCAAGGTCGCAGACGTCAAAAGCCTGGATGGCAACACCGGCGTTGCCCGCCTGGAGCTGGCAGCCCAGCCCGGCGATGCAGGCGGCCCGGTTCTTGACAGTACCGGGGCTGTTCTGGGGATGCTGCTGCCGCGCCAGATCGAGGGCAAGCAACTGCCCGAAGGCGTCAGCTTTGCCGTCAACGCCGAAGCCATCCGCAGCGCGCTGAACACCGCAGGCATGACCCCGGCAGCACAGAGCGCGTCAGCAGGCAGCTTGCCCAATGCGGCTATGACCCGGCTGGCGTCCGGTATGACCGTGCTGGTCAGCTGCTGGGAGTGACCGGCTGGCCGTCATTCGTGTCAGGCCTGATCAACAAGACAAAAGCCGGCTCAGGTTCTGCGCCGGCTTTTTCATGCCCGCGGTGCCTTCAAAGGGCGGCAGTTCAATCACAGGCAGGTGCTCCCGCCCGGCAACGGGCCTTATCAGGCCCTATGCCCGTTGGGCATAGCACCGTGCCAGTGCAAGGTGCCGCGCCGCGCATTTGCGCGGCGCCCGGCCCAAACCCGCCAAGGGGGCTGGCGCAGCCAGGCACCTGCGGGCGCGGGAGCTTCGGCCTGCTCTGCCGCAGCCGGTTCAATAGGGGTGTATGCGGCCGTCCCAAGTGTGAAAACAGCCGGTGGTATCCAGGTTCAGCACCGCGAACTCATTGATTAGCCCGGCGACAGACTCTTCCACCGTGATATCGCCTTCATGACCACCCATATCGGTGCGCACCCAGCCGGGATGATAAATCCCCACAGAGATCCCTTCCGGCTGCAGATCCGTCGCCAGATTGCGTCCGATGTTCAGCGCTGCCGCCTTGGAGGCGCGATAGGCATAGCTGCCCCCCGGCGCCCGCGCCTGGCTGGCCATCTGCGAAGACAGGATCGCGATCTTGGGTTCCTGTGCCAGCCGCAAATTAGGCAGCATCGCTTGCACCGTCAAAAACACGCCGGTCACATTGGCGGCCAGGGTCTTGGCCCAGACCTCGGCTGAGTAGTCTTCAAGCCCCATCGCCTTGTCGATATAGACCCCGGCATTGCACACCAGCAGATCCACCGGCCGGTTCTTGATCTGGGCCGCAAAGCGCGCCTGCTGGCCGGGGTCGGAGACATCCAGCTTGACGCCCGAGGAGTGATCGCGCGAGGAGCCTGTCACCTCATAGCCCGCCTCCTGCAGCCGCTTCACCAGCTCCTTGCCGATGCCGCGGCTGGTTCCTGTTACAACTGCATGCATTTTTGCTCTGCCCTTCAGTTTGTTTTGCGCCCGGGACGGAACGGCAGCGGCATCACCGGCACGCCTTCCTCGATCAGTTCCCGCGCATCTTCCAGCTTTGCCTCGCCATGGATCGCCCGCTCCGGCGCCTCGCCCAGGTGCATTGCCCGTGCCTCTTGAACAAAACTGCCGCCGACGTAATCGGAGTTTTCCTCAACCTTCTTGCGCAGATCGGCAATAGCCTGTTCGACCTCACCCGAAGGACGGCTCAGCAAGCCGGGGCCTGCAAGGGGAGTCGCCGGAGCGGTTGACGGCACCGGAACGGGAGCGGCCGGCGCAGTTGTCTGCGGTTCCGGTTCGCCGACGGCAGACACCGCCTTGCGTCCGGGGCGCACCCGTGGCGCCATTATGGCTTTCTCCACCTGCGCGCCGCCGCAGACAGCGCAGGACACCAGGCCGGCCGCCGCCAGCTTGTCAAACGCCGCAGCCGATTGGAACCAGCTGTCGAAACTGTGGCCATCGGTGCATTTGAGGCTGTATTGAATCATGCTTTCCCTCTTAACAGGAAGGGATGATTAAATCTCCCTCTCAGGCAAGTGCAAGAGGTCTGTTGTATCTACTGTGCCGCACCCGGACTTTGCAGCCGCTGCCGCAACTTTGCTGCCAGCTCCTCTTGCGGCAGATCTGCATCCACCGCCAGCCGCCGAAGTCCGAAATGCACATGCGCCATCTCGCGGTAATATCCTGCAAAGACGTAATTCACCGCGGCCCCGGCCACAGCCCCCGCAATCGGCACCGCCTGGGCTGCCAGCTTTTGCCCCAGCACTGCACCCAGCTTGGGCGCCACCTGGGCAATCAGCTTGTGCAAGCCTCCTGGCAGCCCCAGCCGCACCGAGACAAAGCCCAGATCCGCGCCGTCATCCCCGGCCAAAGGGCCTGCCGCCGCAAACACCTGGATGCAGTCAAAGGTCACGCTTTCGGCCTCCGGATCGAACCCCTCCGCAGCTGCGGCGCCCTGAATAGTCCGGAGCAAAAACGCCGTTGTCGCAGGCAGCTCCACCAGTGCGCCCGGCAGGCCCGCGGCGCCGCCCGCAGCGCCCATGGCCGCGCTCACCACCCGGTCGACGCCCGGTTTCTGATCCGCCACCAGACGGCGTGACTGGCTGGCCCCCTTCATGGCAACCCTGAGCGCGGTCTCAGTGGCGCCTGTCAGCCCGGCCCGCACCGGTTCCGGCAGCCGCTCCAGCAGGCTTTCGCCGCTGCCGCCCAGCCGGTTCAGCAAATCCACGCCAATACCGCCCGCCGCCCGGTGGCGCTGCGCCAGCGCGTCCAGCTCAGACTCGATTTCCTGCGGGGTGAATTCCCGTGCTGTTGATAGAACGTCCGTCAAATGCGCCTCCTCTGCCTATCCAGAAGATCGGCAGCCAAGGGCGGAAATTCAACCCTGCCAGCGGCGCACCTGCCCTTGAACGCCGTCCCAGGCCGCCTCTTGCAGCGCCAGTCCCAGCACCCGGTCCGGGTTGGTCGGCGGCGGCATTTCCACCCCTGTCAGTTTGGTGAACCCAAAGCGCCGGTAATAGGGCGCATCGCCCACCAGCATCACCCGCGCCCAGCCGGTTTCCTCCGCCTTGGCGACGCTGTCGCGAATCAAAGACCCGCCCAGCCCCTCGCCCTGCCGCGTCGGGTGCACCGCAACCGGCCCCAGCAGCAGTGCGGGCGCTGCGCCAACCAGAACCGGCCAATACCGGATCGCCGCCGCCAGGATCCCGTCGCTGTCCCGGGCCACCTCGCTCAGCCCTGCAACCGGCGGCACCCCGTCGCGCAACCGGTAAGACGACAACGCCTCGCGGCCCGGCGCAAAGCACAGGTCATACAGCGCCTCAACCTCCCACCGGTCGTCCGGCTGCTCTGCCATCAATTCGATCACGCCGCCATGTCCCTGTTCCGGCCTCCGCATTTTCCCCCTGCAGGCTGGCATTCGGCCTAACACGGGCGTAAGCCTTGGGCAAACACCTAAGCCCCTGAAATCCCCTAAGCAGGAAGCAAGAATGTTCTACCGACCCGAGGACGGCCACGGCCTGCCCCACAACCCGTTCAACGCCATTGTCACGCCACGGCCGATCGGCTGGATTTCATCTCGCTCGGCAGACGGGGTGAACAACCTGGCGCCTTATTCCTTTTTCAACGCGGTCGCCTACAGCCCGCCGCAGGTCATGTTTGCCTCCACCAGCAGCAAGCCGGACCAGGAAGGCACCAAGGA
>NZ_LUKH01000207.1:0-3859 GCF_001593695.1 Leisingera sp. F5
TGCGGGCTCGCCGCATGACAGGAGCCCGGCGGGAATCGCCGCCTGGGCGGGCGCCCTGCGGCAGCTGTCAGCGCTGCCCAATGTGGCCTGTAAACTGTCCGGTTTGGGAATGTTCGAACATAACTGGACCCGGGACAGCATCCGTCCGCTGGTCGACACCTGCCTGGAACAGTTCGGGCCGGAGCGCTGCATGTTCGGCTCCAACTTTCCGGTCGACAGCCTGTCCTCGGATTACGCCACCCTTGCCGGGACCTACCGGGAACTTGTGCCGGCTGAGCAGCACACCCTGGTATTCGGCGAAACAGCAGCGCGGTTTTACGGCCTGCCGTGGCCTGCGCAGGAGGGGTAGAAATGGTCTACAGCTTTGAAACAGACATCCTGCCCGGATGGATCGACTACAACGGCCACATGCGGGACAGCTACTACGGGCTGGTCTTCAGCCTGGCGGTGGATGCCTTTCAGGACGAAGTCGGCTTTGATGAGGCCTACCGCAAACGCACCGGCTGCACCATCTACCTGCTGGAGGATCACAAGTTCTTCCTCCGCGAGGTTAAGGAAGGCGCCCGGGTCCGGGTGAAAACGCGGGTCATTGGATGCGACAGCAAGCGGTTTCATCTGCATATGCAGATGCTCAGCGGCACTGATTTGGTCAGTGCAGGCGAGTTCATGGAACTGCACGTTTGCCAGCACCCCCAACCGCATGCGATGCCCATGCCTGAAGAGATCTTGCAGAAGCTTGAGGCCGCCCGGCTGTCCGAAGGAGAGACTGCAGAACTGCCCAGACGATCGCGCCGCCTGTCTCTTTAGGCATTGGTTTAATGATCCAGGGCTGAAACCTCAGCTGGTCCCCAGGTTGGTCTTTGCCATTTCTATCAGGTGGGAATGGCCGCTTTGGGGAAGCTGCGCCGCGGCGTCGGCCGCTTTGATCGACGGCAGCTATGGGCCGCCAATACCATGGGTTGCTGGGCGCTAAACCGTGCTGCAAGGAGACCTATTCGAATTGAACCCATTAGCAGCTTATGCAGAAGTTTAACCGTTGAAACTATCGGCGATATCCAACCCTTGTCGCTGCTGTGGCCGAGGCTGCACCAACCCGACCCCCAACACCATCAGTCCTAAGGAAACCATCAAGGCGGGCGGCGCCGTCTCGTTCAGGAACAGAGTGCCGGACAAGAAACCGCCAATTGTCACGAAATAGGCCACCTGACTGGCAAAGACCGCGCCGGTCCGGGCGAGGATTGCGAAATAAGCTGCGTAGCACAGAACATGCAGCAGGCCGGAGAGTATGAGTGCTGTAAAGGACAGCGAGAGGGTGGCAAGGGCCAGCGGATCGGTGCCGATGCCAAGGACCAGGGGCAGAGCAAGAAGGCAAGACAGGCCGGACGCATAGAGCAGCGTTTCGACAGGGTCGAAGCGGTCGCGAGTGCGGGCGGCAATCACGTTGCTCTCGGCCGCGTAGCACAGCCCGGGCAGCAAGGCGATGGCTATGCCCCAGGCTGCCTGCTGGCCCAGCAGCGTGAGCGAAATGCCCAGCAGCAGGAGGATCGACGTGGCACCTAGGAGCAGACCGGAGCCGCGCCGGAGACTGAGCGTTTCCCGGTCCAGGCCGAGGGCGATCAGGTAGGCTGCCATCGGGGTGACGGCGATGCCGATGGACATCATGTTCGCCTGCACCATGCTGACGGCCGCAAAGCTCAGCCCGTGCGGCAGCAGCGTACCCAGCGACGCAACAATGAAATAGAGACCCCATTGAGATCTGGCTCCTCTGCGCTGCCCTTTCAGCCGCCGGAAAGACTGCCAGGCCAGCAGCAGGGCAAACCCGGCCAGCTGCTGCCAAAAGACCAGGGCAGCAGTGGAATGCCCGCCCGCCACGGCGAGCTTGTTTAGTGGTATGGTTGCTCCCCAGGCCAGCCCCAGGAAGATCAGAAACAGTGTCCAGCGCATCGTGGTTTCTTCCTTAAACACATCAATCATTAAGATGCAGGCTGCTGCTGCTGCCTGCCTGGCAGCGTGCGGCGGGACGGATCAGGGCGCAGAGGCCGCTGAGGTGATCCAGGATGAGGGGTTCCGGGCTGCGCGACCGGATGAGCAGGCCGAGAGTGTACATGCCATTGGCCAGTAGCCCCGCCTTTGCGCGGCGCGCGGGTTCCGTGTCCTCAGGCGCTGCCCGCTGCAAGAACCTGGCAAATCCCTGCGACAGTATCCGGCGGTTGCGGGCTGCCAGTTCAGCAGCCTTCTCATCGGTTCCGGACATTTCGACCATGCTGGTGCAGACGAAGCAGCCCAGCGGCTCGCCGCCTGGGGTCAGCCGCTCTCTTGCTTCCTGCAAGGCATCGCGCAGCCCTTCAGGGCTGGCGCCGGCTCGGGCAACACCGCGGACCAGCGGGCCGGTTACGTCCCGGTTGTAGCGCTCAAAAGCGGCCAAGTATAAACCATGTTTGGAGCCGAAGACTGAATAAAGCCCGTAGTTGTTGACACCGGTGCCGGCGATCAGCCTCCTTCAGAGAGGCTTCATGGTAGCCTTTGCGCCAGAACACCTTGAGCGCAGCTTCCACGGCATCGTCCGGGTCGAATTCCTTGTGCCTTCCCATGAGGCCCTTCCTGTTGATTGAGGCCGCGGCAGGCTGAGGCCGCCCACCGCGGCTGCGGGGATCACCATTTTTCCGCAAAGGGGCGGATTGTGGTCTCAAAGGACCAGGTGGTCCGGTGCTGGTGGGTGAGGTGATAGATCTCCGCGGCGATGCCGTCGGGGTGGGCGAAGAAATCCTCCCGCGCATGCGGCCAGTCTGCGGGCGGCACCAGCCAGTTGGGGCGCTCTGCGTCGCTGGCGCCCAGCCAGGTTACGTCGATGGCGGCATCCACCGACAGGTAGCAGACGTGGATGCCTTCCGGCCCCAGGTCCCGCGCCAGTGCCTCGCACAGATTGCGCTGTGCAGCCTTTGTCGGGGCAAATAGCACGTAGTTCGGCACACCGCGGTGCGACGCAGTATTGCCGGTGGCCAGGATTGCCCCACCGCCGCTGGCGGCCATTTTGTCCGCAAAGAAGCGGGCCAAGACCAGCAAGGCGGTAGTGTTGACCCGGAAGTTCCGTTCGATCTCCAGCGGATCCAGCTCGCGGAACCGTCCAAAACTGTGTGACACCGCATTATGCACCAGTACCCGGGGCACGCCCATGTCCGCCTCGATCCTTGCCAGGCAGGTTTCGAAGGCATGCAGGTCGGAGATGTCGCAGGCATAGGCCTGCGCGCCGGGGAGCTGGTCTGCCAGCGCCTGCAAGCGCTCAGCTTTGCGGGCAATCATGGCAACCCGGTAGCCTTGCGAGAGGAACTTGCGCACGGTGGCGCTGCCAGTGGCGTCGCCGACGCCGGTGATGATGCAAAGAGGCCCGGCCATGGTCAGACCCACTGTTTTTTGCGGATTTCGGTATAGGGCGCGCCGTATTTTCCGTTCTCCTCACCGGCGGTGATGACGGTCATTATCGCGGGATCGTACTCGTAGGTCCGGATCCACTGGCGGTCGCCCTTTTCCATCAGCATGCGAGAATGAGTCGAGCGCGTACGGCGCGTGTATTCCACCTCCACCATCCGGCAGGACTGGCCGCCAAAGCCATAAGAATATTCATCGGCGCCGGGCTGCACAAAGCGGGCATGATACAGTTTCCAGTACTGGCCATCGTGTTTGTAGATGGCGAAGGTCATCTCGTGGGTGTCGTACTGCCAGTGCCAGGTGCTGTCCTGGTAGATCTTTTCCCAATCTGCCAGCAGGCTGCCGTCCCGGAACGAATGGCCTTCGATTTTCCAGCCTAGAGTGTCGGTCATTTTCGTGTTTCCTTAGGTTTTCACATCGATCATTATGAAAA
>NZ_LUKH01000208.1:0-3830 GCF_001593695.1 Leisingera sp. F5
CGCACTGGGGCTGACGCTAGTGGATCTGGATCCGCGCTTCTCTCCCAAGCTGGCCAATACCGGCAACAGTTTTGTGCTGGTTGCAGTCAAAGACGGTGCCGCGCTCAAGGCGGTGAAACCCGACTTTGCGCAGCTCGAGGCCATCAGCGAAGCCTTGGATCTGATCGGCTTTTACGTGTTCACGACGGATCCCGGTGCTACCTCTGCTGACGCCACCGCTCGCATGTTTGCGCCGCGTTACGGCATCAGCGAAGAATCGGCCACCGGCATGGCAGCGGGCCCGTTGGCCTGCGCGCTCTATGACCACCTGGGTGCGCGCAAGCCAAGGCTGCTGATTGAGCAGGGCCACTTCATGGAGCCCGCTTCCCCAAGCGAAATCACCGTTGAGCTGGACCTCAGCGCCGGCCGGATCACCGGCCTGATGGCAGGCGGCCACGGCGCGGTGATGAAGGAGATGCAGATCAGTCTGGACCGCAGCTGGGCCTCAACCGCAGGAGGGGGAAATGATTGATCTCTACGGCTGGACCACCGGTAACACCTACCGGGTGCTGATCGCGCTGGAAGAAACCGGGCTGCCCTACCGGACGGTTCCTGTGAATCTGCGCGAGCGGGACCAGGACAGGCCGGGGTTCCTGGCGCTCAACCAGATGGGACAGGTGCCGCTGATCATCGACAACGAAGGCCCTTGCGGCCGCAAGATTACCCTGAGCCAGTCCATGGCGATTCTCCAGTATTTGGCCGAAAAGTCCGGCCAGCTGATACCAGCCGCCCGGGCGGAGCGCGCCCGCGCGCTCGAAGCCCTGAGCCTTCTGTATCCCGGCATTGCTATTCTGCCCCCGTCGCTGGCCTTGGCGGAGGCCAGCGACGGGGCGGTGTTTGGCGTCTGAGCCTTGTGGCACGACCACGTTTCCTAGCGAGCCAGCACCGTCTCTCTCCATCGTCTCGAACAGTTGAATGCGGCCAGCCTGGACCGCGGATCAGAAGGAAGAGAGCATGAGCAGAATACAGCATTCGGCGATCATTGGCATAGACGTCTCCCGTGACTGGCTGGACATCCACTGTCTTCCTGATCGGCACCGGCTTCGATTTCCGAATACGCAGGAAGGTCATGCACAACTGACGGCGGTCGCTCAGGAACGGTGTGCTGTGGTCTGTTTTGAAGCGACCGGCGGGCAGGAATGGCGTCTCTGGGCCGTCTTGGATGCCGCGGGCATTTCCACTCGGCAACTGCCACCTGCACAGATTAAGGCGTTTGCGGCCAGTCGGGGCACCCGTGCAAAGTCAGACCGGATTGATGCCGAGTTGATCGCCCGCTTCATGGCGTTCCGTCCTGAGGCCGGGCGCGGCCTTCCACATGAAAAGCTGCGCCTTCTCAGGGCCCTGACCTCCAAGCGCGGGCAGCTCGTTGAAACGCGCAAGCGGCTCCCGGCGCAGACAAAAGCACACGGAAAGCTCGGAACGGCGGATTTGTTCGCGGATATGGATCACGATTTCAGGCAACTGCTGGATCGTCAGATTACAGAGCTGGAACACCGTATCGAGCAAACTGTCGCAGCCAATGCCGAACTGGCCGAAACCGCCACCATCCTGCGATCCGTTCCCGGGGTTGGCCCAGTGGCCAGCACGATGCTGATTGCCGAGATGCCCGAACTTGGTCAGATCTCCGGAGAACAGGCTGCCGCGCTCACTGGACTAGCCCCAATAGCGCATGACAGCGGCACACTGCGCGGGAAGCGCACCATCGGCGGAGGGAGGCGGCTGTTGCGGCACGTCATGTTCCAGGCCGCACTCGTCGCGGCACATCACAACCCAACCCTAAAACCTTTAGCCATGTCGCTAAATCGTGTTGGGGCCCTTCCCGCTGAGAAAAGTCGGCCAATATGGCCTTTCGAGCAATCCTCGGAGGACAAATGGCCAAAGCGAAATCCGCACCAGTAAATCAGCACCTGTTTCGATCTCTGCTTGATCAACTGCCGCAGTTGAATGCGAACCAGATCGAAGATTTGCTTTCGAGCACCATGGATATCCGTCGGGCACGTGCATCTTTGTCCGAAATAGAAGGGCGAGCTGAGAGAGACGACGCGTGTCCACACTGCGGAGGCTGCCGACGGCAAAAATGGGGTCAAACCCGAACCGGAGGTCAGCGCTTCCGGTGCAGCGGATGTCTGAAAACCTATACTGGTCTCACAGGGACCTCAATTTGCGGGATCCATCGCCATGACCTGTTTCTCGAAGTCGTCCGAGATATGTTTTCTGACAGGCCACGATCCTGCCGGAATCTGGCATTCTCGCTCGGCAAAACCAAGGACACTATCTGGCGATGGAGAGTGTTGATTTTGGAAGCTTTAGGCCATGGTTCTGACACCAAGTTCGGCGGTATCATTGAAGTCGATGAAACCCACCAGCGTGAAAGCCGCAAGGGATCACGGGAGTGGGTTTTGCATCGCCAAAATCCATCTCTATACCCGCGCCCGCCACGCCATCAATGGTATGTCTACAAAAGCGGACGCGTGAAGATGAAACGAGGGCTGTCGCGTTGGCAGCTGCCGCTTCTCACAATTACAGACCGTTCTGGACATCGGTTTCTTGAGCGGATCAAGAACAGGAGCATACCTGTCATCGACGCCGCCCTCAGCCCGGTTGTTGCAACGGATGCAGTCCTTTGCACCGACGGTGCAGCGGCATACGCACGCTTCTCAAAAAAGACCGGAATGGTGCATCATGTCCTGAGCAACAAGCCAGGCCAGAGGGTCGTTCAAAAGGCCTTCCACATTCAGAATGTGAACTCGCTTCATTCTCGCTACGATGAATTCATGCGTCCGTTCAAAGGTCCAGCGTCGAAATATCTAAAGCTGTATCTTCGCTGGTTCCTGTTGCGCTCAAGGCTAAGCTCAGAGGAAGCCTTCAGAAAAGTGCTTGAAGGGACCCAATAGGCCATTGACCGCAGGCCTTGCTCGAACCAATTTTGATCGAGTTTCAGATTTAGGTATCCCATGCGCATTGTCTTTGCTTTTTTCTTAACAGCGGCCCTCTTGGCGGGCTGCAATAGTGCGCATCAGGCTTCTGTTAATCTGGACGGCGGCGTGCGGGTGTCTCTGGAGGTCAACGGAATGTTCAGCCTCCAGAGCGATTGGCGGCGGACACTGACTGTGGAGCATCGTGGTGAGATAATATCACGCGAGCTGTTCGAAGACACTGGCTGGTGGAAAGGATCAAACTTGTATCTCGCAGAGGCAGGCCTCTTTGTTCTGGATGAAGGACAAAATGGATGTATTGCGTTTCGATTGGATCCTGTGCGCTTCGACGACAAGGCCGCAAGATGCCACAAAAGACGCCAAACGCTGACCAATGAAGAAATTTCTGGCAGAGACGGCAACACAAGATCTTATGTCTATCCTGGAATGCGCTATTTGGGACGCTTCGCTGAAACCTTGGATGATCGTGCGCGTGTCGAGTTCATTTCCGCTGGAGAGGCCCCAGAAATCAGGCTGCCCGACCCGCTGTAGTCGCCGTCCAGCATCCAGGTCGCCACGGGTTGGCATTCTGATCGCAACATTCCCGCCAAATACTTGAAACTCTGATCATCTACCCAACCGGCTCCCTATACCTTTTTTGTTTGCCAACGGCGTTGTTGCAGAACTCTGAGTGCTAAGGATTCACATCACGAATCCATGCGGTTAGACGGGGCAGATGAGCAAGCCCACACCAGCCCGCTACCGTACGACGAATTGGTCCAGCTACAACGATGCGCTCAGAAAGCGCGGGTCGCTTCTGATCTGGTTGGACAAAGAGATGACCTGGCTCGCTCCGCATGATGACAGCCCCGGTCG
>NZ_LUKH01000209.1:0-3829 GCF_001593695.1 Leisingera sp. F5
TGATGGATCCCTTGCTCAAGAGCCTGCCGAACAGCCTTCCGGTTCTGCAATGGCATGGCGTTGAAGTTGCACAACCACCCGAGAGCGCAACTGTTCTTGTCAGTTCTCCCAGGTGCGCGGTCGAAGCCATGCGCATCAATTCGAATGCCTGGTCAATGCAATTCCATATTGAAGCCGAAGCAGACACCATCAGGAACTGGAACGCGATTCCGGCCTACCGCAACGCACTTGTCGCAGCTTTGGGCGAAGACGGGGTGGACAGGTTCCAATCCAGATTTGATACTATCCAAGGCGCTATGCATGAAAACGCCCGCCAAGTGTTTGCGAATTTCTTGGACACCGTTCAGCCCGGCTGATCAGCCATGATCTGTTTGCGTCTCTCCTTCATAACCGCATCCGCCTCCACCGTGCCATCATGGAACGAGCCGAAAACCTTATCCCAGGGAACCTCCAGCGAGCCGTAATTGCACTCGAAATAGCGGTGGTGCATCTGGTGATGAAAGGTGCCCAGGCTCAGCCGGTTCCTGCCCTTCATCAGCAGCCCCTCGAACCCGGTATGGGTGGTCGCTGCGGTCAGCACGTTGAACTGCAGGTGATACAGGATATGCACCGGATGCGCCGCTACCACCCAGTGGATCAGCACCGAGCCGAGGAAAATCAGATGCTCCACCGGATGCATCGACATGCCGGACCAGGGGCCGACGTTGATGTTGCGGTGATGCAGCGCGTGCACGCGTTTGAAAAAGAACGGCACATGCAGCAGCCGGTGGATCCAGTAGAAATAGAAGCTCTCCCAGATCGGGATCAGCCAGAACAGCGCCACAAACCAGACCGGATGCGCCGCCCAGGTAATCATCGGAGCATAGCCATTGGCCATCGCCCAGAACATCAGCACCTCATAGGCGGTCCAGAAGAACACTCCGCTGGTCATGGTCCAGAACACATTGTCCCGGATCTGGCCCCCCAGCGTGAACTGTCGGCCATTCTTCATCAGCGGCCGGAGATCATACCTTAGCCGCTTCCCTTGCACGGTAAACGTGTAGAAATAGAGATGCAGCAGCCCGGCCACCGCGCCCATCAGCACCAGATTGCGCAGGTACATCGGGGCAATCCAGCTGAGCGACAAGCTCTGGCTTTCTTCCAGCGGCGGCTGAAACCAGTGGAACGATATCAGCGCAATCGCCGCGATGATCAGCTTTTCCGAGATCAGGAACCAGCCGTTCAGCCACCACTTCAGCGCTGCCACCGGGCGCGGCGGCCATTGAAACAGCGGCGAGGTTTGCAACGGCAACGGTGGAAGGTGGTTCCAGCCCTTCAGCTCTTTTTCAGGCATCTGTGCATCCTTCATTCAGGTCGGCCTTAAGGTGCCGCGGTTTTTCATCTTTGAAAAACAGAATATTTCGCTAACCTTCCTCTGAAAATCAGAGGAAGAGATGCCCATTACCCTCAAAGCCATGCGCTATTTCACCGCTGCCCTGCAGCACGGCAGCATCAGCGGCGCCGCGGAGGAGCTGCATGTGGCGGCCTCGGCCATTTCCGCGGCCATCAGCCAGATCGAGGCGCAGTTTCAGCTGCAGCTCATCACCCGCCACCGTGCCCGCGGTATCGAACCCACCCGCGCAGGCCGGGACATGGCCCGCAAGTTCACCCGCCTCTTGGAAGATTATGACACCCTCCTGGCCGAAGGCGCCGAGCTGAAGCAGGAGTTCACCGGCAGCTTCCGCCTGGGCTACTACGCACCCGTGGCCCCCGGCTTTCTGCCGCAAATCCTCGCACCCTTCCTGGCGCCGCGCCATCAGATCACTCTGGAGCTGGAGGAATGCCACAACGATGCCGCACAGGCCGGCTTGCAGGACGGCCGCTATGACGCCGTCCTGTTTGTTCCGGACGGGAGCCACCCGCATATCGACTACGACATGCTGCTGCAGGCACCGCCTTACGCGCTGCTCCACCCTGCCCATCCGCTGGCGGAAAGCGAAGTCCTCAGCCTCGCCGATCTGGCCGCCGAACCGCTGATCGCCCTGAACCGCCCGATGGTCACCGACTACCAGTTGCGCCTGTTTGCCGGCCTCACCCGCCGCCCCGAGACTATCGTGCAGGCCAATACCACCGAGATGGTCCGCGCCATGGTGGCGGCCGGCCACGGCTGCGCCATCCTGAACATGTGCCCCGCCACCGATCTCAGCTATGGCGGCCAGCCGCTGGCGGTGCGGCCCATTGCGGACGGCGGCACCCCGCTGTCGCTGGCGGTGGGCTACAACCGCAGCAACCCGCGCCGCATCACCAGCGCCTTTGCCCAGGCCTGCCAGAATTGGGCCGCCAGCCCTGCCGCCGCCGAGTTCATCGTGCTGCCGCCAAAGAAAACAGGCGCCCCGTAACTCGGAGCGCCTGCCAATTTCACCTATTTGGAGCCTTAAATCGCCGATTGCGCCGCCCCCACCAGCGCGTGATGCAGCGACCCGGCGGAGCTGCGCGGCCCCACGATCGAGTATTTCTGCCCCGCCTCATGGCACAGCAAGAAGACGCCCAGATGCTCCATGGAGGTGCGGGTGGCATCGCCCGGCTTGCCCGCGCGGATATCGGCATTGCACAGCCGTTCCAGCACGTCAAAGCAACGGCCCCCTTCCATGTCGAAACGGCACCAGCCGTCGGTCTGCTCCACCACGGAACCGGCCTCACCAACCGCGTCCTTCAGCTCAGCCGCCAGCAGCTCGTGGCTATCATGCGGGGCTGAGACCATCCACAGATCCGGCCCCATCCACCAGGCGGCAAACTCACCGTTTGCGTTCCAGCTCGCAGGCTCAGGCAGAGCCCCGCCCAGATAGGACGCCGCCGCGGATTTCACCGCGTCTTCACGGCCTTGGCGCGCACTCAAGGAGGCCAACGCCCGGTCCGTCACCTCGCGGATCAAGAGGCCCGCAAAGGCATCCACCTGCGGCTCAGACCCGCCCAGGGGAGAGACCGCATTCAGACCATGATTATCGAACTTACCCACGGAGACGCTCCCCTTCCGGATCCACAAAATGCGCGCTGACAACTTCGACTTGGACTTCCTTGCCCTCCAGCGGGTTGACCGCGCGGATCACCTCGCCCTTGCGGGCGTCGCCGCGCTTCAGGAAGCCGATCCCGATCGAACAGCCCAGCACCGGCGAATAGGCGGCAGAGGTGATATAGCCCTGATCGGTGGCCGCGCTGACCTCGCCATCGGCATTCATCAGATGCGACCCGGCCGGCACTGGATCGGCAGCATTCACCGGCTTGAAGCCCACCAGCTTCAGCGCATCCTCCTGGTTCATGCCTTCGCGTTCGCTCAGTTTATTGCCGATACAGTCCTTTTTCTTGCTGACCATCCGGCCCATGCCAAGGTTCAGCGCCGAAGTCGTCCCGTTCAGCTCGTTGCCCGCCGCATGGCCCTTTTCGATCCGCATCACGCCCAGCGCCTCGGTGCCATAGGGCACCGCGCCGAACTCCTCGCCCGCTTCCATCAGCTTGCGGATCATCGCATCGCCGTAACGGGTCGGAACTGCAATCTCATAGGCCAGCTCGCCCGAGAAGGAGATCCGGAACAGCCGCGCCCGGCAGCCGCCCGCGACGGTGACTTCACCGCAGCCCATGAACGGAAACGCTTCGTTCGAAATGTTGAACTCCGGGTCTACGACCTTTTGCAGCAGCTTGCGGGCATTAGGACCGGCCACCGCGAACTGCGCCCATGCCTCGGTGGTCGAGATCAGCTGCACATCCATGTCAGGGAACAGGCACTGGCGCGCAAATTCCATGTTGCGGTAGACCAGAACTGCGTTGGCGGTGGTGGTGGTCACCACGAAATGAT
>NZ_LUKH01000210.1:0-3823 GCF_001593695.1 Leisingera sp. F5
ATTGCCCTGCCCCCAAAGGGTGCTCTACATACAGTCTGATTTTTGCACTCATGGGGTCCTACATATGCAAGGCCAGAAGCCAGCGCCAGAGGGTCAGGTTGCGGATGCGGTCCGTGGAAACTGGGTCGACACATATGCGCCGGAATGGACGCGGCCCTATCTGCGCCTTTCCCGCGCCGACCGGCCGATCGGCACCTGGCTGCTGTTGATCCCCTGCTGGTGGGGGTTGACTCTGGCCATTCTGTCGGATCAGAGCCCGCGCTGGCAGGACTTGTGGATCGCTGCGGGATGTGCCGGCGGCGCCTGGCTGATGCGCGGCGCGGGCTGCACTTGGAATGACATCACCGACCGAAACTTTGACGGCCAGGTAGAGCGCACCCGCTCGCGTCCGATCCCCTCGGGGCAGGTCACGGTCAAGCGCGCGCTGGCCTGGATGGGGCTGCAATGCTTGGCGGGCCTTGCGATTCTCTTGACCTTCAACCAAGCGGCCATTGCCATGGGCATCCTGTCGCTGCTGCCCGTCGCTGTGTACCCCTTTGCCAAGCGGTTCACTTGGTGGCCACAGGTGTTTCTGGGTCTTGCCTTCAACTGGGGCGCGATGCTGGCCTGGGTGGCGCATACCGGCACCATGAGCTGGCCACCGGTTCTGCTGTATCTGGCAGGCATCGCCTGGACGCTGTTTTATGATACCATCTATGCCCATCAGGACACTGAGGACGACGCGCTGATCGGAGTGAAATCCACCGCCCGTCTCTTTGGTACGCAAACCCCGATGTGGTTGCGCCGGTTCATCGTGGCTTTTGTCAGCCTGATGGCGCTGGCGGTGATCCTAGCAGTGCAGGACAGCGCCTCGGTGCTGGCCCTTGTGTTGGCGCTGGCAGCTCCCTGGGCGATGGGCTGGCACCTGACCTGGCAGCTGCGCGCCTTTGACGCGGAAAACGCGCCAAGGCTCTTGCAACTGTTCCGTCTCAACCGCGATACCGGCCTGATTCCGCTGATCTTCTTTGTGCTGGCCATGTTCGCATGATTGAACCGGGCGCCTGCGCAGGGTAAGAGCCTGTAACGCAAACTGGGAATGTTCTGCCATATGCGCCTGTCTAAGCTGTTGATCCCGGGCCTGGCCTTTGCCGCCGCTGCCGGGCTGAGCCTTGTTGCCGCCGGATTTGCCGTCACCGCTGTAGAACGGAGCACAGAAACGGCTGTGCGCCGGGCTCTGGATGATGACGGTTACACCTGGGCTGAGGTGACTGCCGACGGTTTGCAGGTGCTGTTGGAAGGCACCGCTCCGGATGAGGCGACGCGGTTCTCGGTCAAATCACTGGTCGGCACGGTTGTCGATGCGGCGCGGATCCTCGACGGCCTCGAGGTGCCGCCCGCCGATGGCCTGGCACCGCCATGGTTCTCTGCCGAAATTCTGCGCAATGACAGCGGCATCTCGATTATCGGGCTGATCCCCGCAGGGTCCGGCCGCACGGCGCTCGTCAAGGAGCTTGAGACGCTGGCAGGCCCTGAGAACGTGGCCGATCTGCTGGAAACCGCAAAATACACAATCCCTGACGGCTGGCAGGAGTCTATGCTGTTTGCGGTGGAGGCACTGAAGCTGCTGCCCCGTGCCAAGATCTCGGTTGCGGCCGGAGAGGTCTCGGTCACCGCCATTTCCGACAGCGAAGAGGCCAAGGCCCAGCTGGAAGAACAGCTCGGCCGCAAGGCCCCTCCCGGCATGCGGCTGGCGCTCGATATCGCGGCACCGCGCCCGGTGATCACCCCCTTCACCCTGCGCTTCCTGCTGGGACCGGACGGCGCAGAGTTCGATGCCTGCTCCGCCGAGAGCGAGGAAAGCCGCAACCGCATTCTGGCCGCCGCCCGCAAGGCCGGGCTGCAGGATGAGGCGGATTGCGTGATTGGCATGGGCGTGCCCTCTCCCAACTGGGCCCGCGCGGCGGAACTGAGCATTGCAGGCCTGGCGGAGCTTGGCGGCGGCGCGGTGACCATCGCCAATGCGGATATCACCCTGGTCGCCGCAGAAGGCACCGAAAACGCGCTGTTCGACCATGTAGCCGGCGAGCTGGAAAACGCCCTGCCCCGGGTCTTTGCACTGCACGCGGTCCTGCCTGTACCGGAAACCCAAGACGCCGGCGGCACCCCTGAATTCACTGCGACACTCAGCCCCGAAGGCCAGGTGCAACTGCGCGGACGCCTTACCGATGCGGCACAGCGCACGGTTGCCGACAGCTATGCCAAGGCGCGGTTCGGGTCGGACAACGTGCACACAGCCGCTCGTGTAGTCGCCGACTTGCCTGCGGATTGGCCGGTGCGGGTGCTGGCCGCACTGGAAGCGCTCTCTTATCTGCAGCGCGGCGCGGTCACTGTAACCCCTGGCAATCTGGAACTGCGCGGCATGAGCTACCGCAAGGAAGCGCCGGCTGAGATTGCCCGCTTCCTTTCTGCCAAATTGGGCGAGGCTGACACCTACGGCCTCGACATCACCTATGAAAAACCGCCCGAACCCAAGGACAAACCGCTGCCGCCGGAACTGTGCGAGGCGCAGCTCGCCAGCGCCCAGAGCGAGGCCAAGATTGCCTTTGAACCCGGCTCCGCCACCATCGCGGCACAAAGCACTGGAACCATGGACCGGATCGCCGGTGTACTGGGCCGCTGCGGCCCGGTACGGCTGGAAATCCAGGGCCATACCGACAGCCAGGGCCGCGAGGCGATGAACCAGAACCTGAGCCAGGCGCGAGCTCAGTCGGTGCTGAACGAGCTGCGGGCGCGCCGGGTGGTCACCTCCACCTTTGCCGCCAAGGGCTATGGCGAAAGCGAGCCGATTGCTGACAACTCAACCGAAGACGGCCGCGAATCCAACCGCCGTATTGAGTTCAAATTGATCCGCCCTGCGGCCGCCGAAGACGCCGCCGGGACGGGCAACGGCGAAGAAGCCGCCGAAAGCGCAGAAGACGCACAGGAGACCACAGAGTAATGAACAGGACAGAGTTCATCATCACCACCGCGATCATCCTGTTCGCGGCCTTTGCCCTGGGCTGGTTCGCCAATTGGCTGGTGCACCGCTTCACCCGTGTACGGCAAAGCGATGTGGCCGACCTCGACAGGATGAGCCAGGAGCTGCATGAGGCGGAGGAAACCCGCGATCAGGCGATCACCTATTTGCAGCAGCGCGAGGCGGAGCTGACCAACCAGCTGACCCAGACCGAGGCCGAACTGCGGGCTGCGATGGATGGTTTGCGCGAGGCCCGCCGTGAGGCCGAAGAGCTGCGAAACCAGATCCCCCACTGAATGCTTGCAGAGGGCGGAGCACTCCCGCGCCTGCAGCCCGCGCTGGCTGCGCCAGCACCGTCTGAGCAGTCTTGGGCGTAGCGCCGTGCTGACGCACGGCGGTTGCCTTCCTGCTGAGAAGGCCTGGATGGGCAAGTCTGCCCATCCAGACAGTTTTCAATTGTCTTTGAATTAGGCGCGTCAAGGACAAGCCGCTTCGCTGGGGCCTGCGGCCTCCTTGGCCCGCCGCCGCTTGCAACCGGGCTGCGCCGGGCAACGCCTGGTGCCGGACCCAACAGGCAGGGATCATCTCTTGATGATTGAACACTTGGCAGGAGCCCCTGCCTCCGGTTCTGCGGGTCACCAGCGCTTCAGGGCGTCCTCGTCGGCATCTTTGGCCGCCACCCAATCAGAATCGCCGCTGGCCAGGATTTCCTTTTTCCAGAACGGCGCGCGGGACTTCAGATAGTCCATCAGATATTCCGCCGCCTCAAACGCATCTTTGCGGTGGCGGGCGGCGGTTGCGACCATCATGATGCGCTCGCCCGGAGTC
>NZ_LUKH01000211.1:0-3754 GCF_001593695.1 Leisingera sp. F5
AACTGGCACGTGTGCTAAGCGACGTCGCCTGAAATCCGGACGGCGAATGAAGAATAATTGCAAGCGCAAAACCTGCGATGGCGGGGTTTGCGCTTGCAATCGTGCCGGGCGAGTGGCACCCGTCACGATATGAAACAGGCCGCTTTATCTGATCTTGACGTTGCACACAGACTGGCAGACGCAGCACGCGCTGCCATCTTGCCGCATTTCCGCACATCTTCGCTGACGGCTGAAAATAAACTCGAAGACGGGTTTGATCCGGTCACTGTTGCGGACCACGCTGCCGAGCAGGCGATGCGGGCGGTCTTGGCGGATACGCGCCCCGATGATGGAATACTGGGAGAGGAGTTCGGCACCAAACCGGGCATCTCTGGACGAACCTGGGTGCTGGACCCGATTGATGGCACCCGCGGCTTCATCAGCGGCACGCCGACCTGGGGCGTGCTGATTGCGCTGTCAGATGAAAACGGCCCGTTCCTGGGCGTTATCGATCAGCCCTATACCGGTGAGCGTTTCTGCGGCGGACCGGAAATTGCCGCCATGACCGGACCGTTTGGCGAAAGACCTTTGCAGACCCGCGCCACTGCGGCGCTGGAAGACGCCATCCTGTTCACCACTTTTCCGGAGGTCGGCACACCGGATGACCGGGCTGCGTTCGAACGGGTCTCGGCCCGCGCCAAACTGACCCGCTATGGCACCGACTGCTATGCCTATGCGCTGGTGGCGGTAGGACAAGTGGATCTGGTGATCGAAGCCGGTCTCAACGCTTATGACATTCAGGCGCCGATTGCGCTGATCCAGGCAGCAGGCGGCATGGTCACTGACTGGCAGGGCAACCCGGCCCATAATGGCGGCCGTGCCCTGGCCGCGGCCAACGCGGAAATCCACGCGGCTGCGCTGGAACTGCTGCGGCAGACGTAAACGGGTTGAAACCGGCGCCCCCTGCCTGTAGGTTTTCCGGCAGGCCGGTTCTTCGCCCGTTTTCCATCGGCCAATCACACATTCCTCTGAAGCGGGCTGTCTTTTGGAGTGTGTGAAAATGACAGAGATCCTTATTCAAAATGCCGATACCATCCTGACAATGGATGATACGCGCCGTGTGCTGCACGGCGCCGATGTGCTGATCCGCGGCGGCGGGATTGCCGCCGTGGGGCAGGGGCTGCAAACCAGCGGAGACATTGTCTCAGGCCGCGGCTGTGTGGTGACCCCAGGGCTGGTCAACACCCATCACCACCTCTACCAGAACCTGACCCGCGCAGTGCCCGGCGCCCAGGATGCGCTGCTGTTCGGCTGGCTGCAGCGGCTCTATCCCATCTGGGCGCAGTTCACTCCGGACGAGATGTTCGTCTCTGCCCAGCTGGGGCTGGCGGAACTGGCGCTCTCCGGTTGCACGCTCAGCTCCGACCACCTGTATCTCTACCCCAACGGATCGCGGCTGGAGGATATCATCCACGCTGCCCGCGATGTGGGCTTGCGCTTCCACCCGACCCGCGGTGCCATGAGCATCGGCGAAAGCGATGGCGGTCTGCCGCCCGACAGTCTGGTCGAGAAAGAGCAGGCCATTCTCGATGACATGATCCGCGTGGTGGACGCTTTCCACGATGCCGGCGAGGGGTCCATGTGCCGCGTCGGCCTGGCGCCATGCTCGCCCTTTTCGGTCAGCCGCGAACTGATGCGCGATGCCGCACTGCTGGCCCGCGACAAAGGCGTGATGCTGCATACCCATCTGGCCGAAAATGACGAGGATATTGCCTATTCCGAGGCCAAGTTCGGCTGCCGCCCCGGCCAGTATGCCGAAGAATTGGGCTGGACCGGCGAGGATGTCTGGCACGCCCATTGCGTGAAGCTGGACGTGCAAGAGATTGATCTTTTTTCCAGAACCCGCACCGGCGTTGCCCATTGCCCCTGTTCCAACTGCCGCCTGGGCAGCGGCATCGCGCCTGTGCGGGCAATGCGCGATGCTGGGGTTCCTGTGGGGCTGGGCGTGGACGGCTCCGCCAGCAACGACATGGCCAGCCTGGCGTCAGAGGCGCGGCAGGCCATGCTGCTGCAGCGGGTTGCCAATGGCGCCGACGCGATGAGCGCTTATGAAACGCTGGAGATCGCCACCCGCGGCGGCGCCGATGTGCTGGGGCGCCCGGATTGCGGCCGTCTGGCACCGGGCAAGCGCGCCGACATCGCGGTTTGGGACACCACAGGCATTGCCTCCAGCGGCAGCTGGGATGCCGCAGCCCTGCTGCTGGCCGGTCCGACCCAGGTGAAACACCTGTTTGTCGAAGGCAAGCAGGTCATCCGCAGCGGCGAGATCACAACGCTCGACCTGCCGCAGCTGATCGAACGCCACGGGAAACTGGCGCGGGCGCTGGCTTCATCTTTCTGAAAATACTCAAGGCCGAGGCGCGTCAGCGCCTCTGCTAAACCGGTCGCCCGCCAATCCAGACCTCGGAAATGGCGCGGTCGTCGCCCATCATGATGGTGGGGAACACCGCCTCCCACAGATCCCCGGCGCGCGCTGACCGCTGCGCGATCGCCGGGGCCGAGGCCAGATCCAGCACCACCAGATCCGCCTCCAGGCCGCGGGCGATGTTGCCGATCTTTGCCTCCATCCGCAGCGCCGTGGCGGATCCTTGGGTCGCCAGCCACAACAGCTGCGCTGCATGCAGCGGCGTTCCGCGCAACTGGCCGATCTCATAGGCCGCCGCCATGGTGCGCAGCATAGAAAAGCTGGACCCGCCGCCGGTGTCAGTGGCAAGCCCGATCCGCTGGCCCTCAGCCATCAGACCGGCCATGTCAAAGAGGCCGGAGCCGATAAATGTGTTCGACGTCGGGCAATGGATCAACGCCGCGCCATAGTCCCGCAGCCGGTGCCGTTCACGCTCCTCCAGATGGATCGCATGACCGTAAAGCCCCCGGGCGCCCAGCAGTCCGAACTCCTCGTAGGTGTCCAGATAATCGCGCGCCTGCGGGAACAGCGACCTGACCCATTCGATCTCATCAATCTGCTCGCTCAGATGCGTTTGCATCAGACATTCCGGGTGCTTGCCCCAAAGCGCGCCCATTGCCTCCAGCTGTTCCGGGGTGGACGTGGGGGAAAACCGCGGGGTGATCGCATATTCCAGCCGGTCCACCCCGTGCCATCGCCCGATCAGCGCTTCTGAATCGTCATATGCAGATTGGGCCGTGTCCCGCAGCCCATCCGGTGCGTTGCGGTCCATGCAGGTCCTGCCCGCAACCACCCGCTGCCCGCGGCCTTGCGCCGCCGTGAAAAACGCATCCACGCTTTCGGAATGAATGGTGCAATAACTGCAGACCGTGGTGGTGCCATGGGCGGCTGTCAGGTCCAGATAGCGATTGGCAACTTCATCAGCATAGGCGCGGTCGCCGAACCGCATCTCCTCTGGGAAGGTATAGCTGTTCAGCCAGTCGATCAGCCGCTTGCCCCAGCTGGCGATGATGGCGGTCTGCGGATAATGCACATGGGCGTCCACAAACCCGGCCATAATCAGCTTGCCGCTGTGATCCACGGCTTTCGCCTCAGGCAGCAGTGCCTGCATTTCTGCCAGCGGACCGGCACCCGCGACCTTGCCGTCCTGCACCGCCACCGCGTCCTGCAGCCGGACGGCATCTTCTGGCTGGCCAGCGGTGAAGGGAGAGCCGGCAAAAGACAGCACGTGCCCTTTCAGGATGTAATCGGTGCCCATTCTTCCAACCCTTTCCTTGCAAAATGGCTCCGGGCAGGATACCCGCCGCATCA
>NZ_LUKH01000212.1:0-3748 GCF_001593695.1 Leisingera sp. F5
TCGTCATTAGGCATACTCCCCTGTGATTATGGCGTGAACGCTATCCGGTGGCGCGGCATCTGTGAAATGCCGATATCGCATAGGGTATGCAACCTGCACATTGAAGCTATGCGCTTCAGGAATACCTGTGCCTTTGCAAGCCCTTATGGGCAGCGCTCAGGCGGAAGCACAGTTAACAGGCTGCTGAAAAACTCGGGGTTCTTCGAAAACGCCGACTGATCCGGAACCCGGTCACTCAGATCAAGCCGACAGAACCACCGATACGCCAAGTTCAGATGCACCTCCTTGCAGAGCCGGCGTTCGGACCGGATGGCCGTCAAGCTGAGGGCGCTGCCCTTCCCCACGGGCAACCCCATTCGACAGAGCCGTGTCCTCGGCTAGCCCATCGATTGGTACATCCGATACAACCGGAGTCCCGAAGCGTTTGCGCAGGCTGAGCGCTTCCGCGAAGAGCACAAGTTGCAGAAGACCGGTCGGCGGCAGATCACAGGAAATGCGCTGGATGCCGTTGCGGCCGGAGTGCTTGTAATTGAGCGCGAGCCGGGCACCGCCGTTCTCCGCGCCTCCATCGAAAATATCTTTGCAGGCATGACGCGGGTTATATGGAAGGCTGCTGGACCTTCAAGCCGCGGCCGGCAGGTCCGGCGATGCTTGCTGTTTCGGTTCGAGACGCGCCACCTGGTCGTCAAGGCTCACATATTCTTCTGGATCGTACCCTTCCTCACGTAGCTCTGCCTTCACGTCTTCAAAACGCCTGCTTGCCGCATCACGAAGGGGTTCCCAGTTCTCTCTGATCGTTTCCAGATCCGCAGCGGCTTTTTCGTAGGCCCTGGTCAACGTGTCCGATGCCGTCAGTAAGGCATCGTTCAAATCCTGAGCGATCTTCTGCAGTGGTTCCAGTGTAGTCCGATTGGGGAGCTTCTGGTCTGTTTCGGCGGGCATGACGGGATCTGCCACCTTCTGCGGCGGCCGCAGCTCTTTTATCTGGGAGTCAACATCCGAAATTGTACCAGCGACCTTTTCAAGCAACCTAGCCTCAGCTTGAACCGCAGTTTTTTCCTCGGCACGCGCTATTAAACTTGTGGCTTGAAGGCGTTTGAGTTTTTCACGAAGGCCTGGCAACGCCGCCAAAGCCTCATCCAACTCCCCGATCTTTCGCCGCTTCTCAGAGATGCCGCCGCGCGACTCTCTGAGGCGAGCCCGGATACCGTCCATTTCGACGTTCTCTTGATCATCATCGCCAACGAACCGCTTGAGAATTCCCGCAAGCTTGGCCCGGTCTCGCGTCAGTTCGGAGATTTCATGCTGTCCATAAACCTCTAAGCCAGGAACGAGGTCCAAGGGTTGCAGACCTTGAACAATATCGCCGTTCTGGTCTTTGACGCGCGGATCTTGTCCATAGACCCGCTCGACCAGGTAGTAGCCAGGCGACGGCTTGGGCGAATGCAAGAGGACCGCAACGCTGGCACGTTGTCCCATTAACTCCTTCATCATCGCCTTATGCGTCACCGAAGCGTCTTTCCCTTTCGGCTCCAAACCAAAAGCGAAGCGAAGGCTCTCAACGATAGTCGATTTGCCCGCCCCACGCCCCCCCCGATCAAAACATTCAGGCCTGCGTTGAGCGCAACGGATTGCTTGGACAACAATCCACGGTCCCAAGCGATAGTGACTATCCGTGTGTAGTCCGTTGGAGCGCCGTCTGAGTTCAGCATGATGCGACCTTCTGCGTCCAAAAAAAAGCCTGTTTCAGGCCTTCGATAGAGACATCTGTCATTTTCACCAGACAGGTCGCACCGTCTTTTCCAAAGTCACTCGGTTTCGAAACGTCGGCAGCATTCACGAATGCTACGGGACGCTTCCGCTGATAGTCAGGGTTCTTGTTCTTGCAGATCTGCAGGAGGCCGTTCGGCACATCTGCTATTTGACCTGGTATTGCCGCCGCCAGATGGTCGTCGGATTTCCAGGCGTTCATGCGCGTGGAGCCACTCAATGTCGTAAGCAATCCAGCGCTCAGTGTGACATGTGCTGTAATTGTGATGCCACCACGATCCTGAACAAGCCGAAGCAACTGCTCACACGTCTTATTTGAAATTGGGGATTCTGCTTTTGGATCGCGAACATCACATGCGCCGATCAGTGTATTCATTTCCGAAACTGTCGTGTCTGGCGGGAACAGACAGAGGATGTGAACGCCTTCCGAAGAGTTAGCCTCAAAGCCTGGAAAACGGTAATGCCATTTTCCCGAAGACACTCAGCTAACGACACTGAAGCATCATAGCGAAAATGGTCCGTGATCGCGACGACTTGGACACCGTTTTCGCGACAGGCCTTAGCCATAGCCTCGTTATAGTCGCTTTCGGATGAAATACCTGCGTCCTTTGCGTGGCGCAGCCCATAGTCATAAGGGGTCACTTGAAGCGCGCATCTGAAGAACGGGCTTCCACCGGGTTTCCGAAGGGCATCAACAATTCCAGTTGGCGTCGCACCATGCGCGATGAGGGTTTCGAGCGAGGAATCTACTTGTCTAGACATTGAAAAATTACCCTCGTTTAAATCGGTTGCCCGCATTGGGTGAACAGCGCTACCTCTTCGTACGGCTCTGGAAGTCAACTTTGAAGTGCATTTTTTGTTGTGAAGCTCGGAGTTGTTTCACTTTTCCAAGAAGGTCCGCTCTATGTTGGTGATGACCCTCGATTGCTCTCGCAGCGAATGACCGCATTCCGCCCGACCTACCCAACAAAAGAGCTAGGGGACGTCGTCCCCACGCGCCTGCAATACAATTAGACATGGCGGTGTCCTCGGCTGACGCTTGCGGGCCGCACCAACCCCATCGAATTGTATTGCACTTGCTATCCCCAACCCTCGCCGGGAGCAGGTATTAGAGACGAGCGCCCTGAAGGGCTTCGCTCAAAACCAGTTTTGAAAGAAGGAAATATGTTCAGCGTCATCACAGGGCCGAAGGCAAAGCTATGCGGCGCAAAGGCAATGTTCTGTCGCAAAAGTCAGAACTATGTGTCGTCTTACAACAGAAGAAGTGGCGGACCGAGGAGGATTCGAACCCCCGACCCCTTGATTCGTAGTCAAGTACTCTATCCAGCTGAGCTATCGGTCCACTGCGGCGGATGTAATCGCAGCTTCGCACAGGCGCAACCCCAAAAGAGATCTCAGCCCGCATTTCTTGCCTGTCTTTCCCGCCAAAGCGCACAGGCCGGTTGAGCGCTGCCAGCTTCTGCAACCCCAGCCCGGCTAAATGTGGTATAAGGCAAATGCTGACGGTCTTCCCACCGCGCTTGAGCCAGGGGAAGCAACACTTAGAAACGGAAAAAGGGGACAGAAAATGCCGGACCGGCAGTCCGCAGAGTTTCAGCTCAGGCCGCTGGAATCAGAAGACCTCGCCACAATGGCCGGCTGGTTTCAGAATGTGTCCGATCTGGCCTGTTTTGACCGCGCTGCCCGGTCCCCCCTCAACCTGCCTGCCATCGAACAGGCCTGGAGCCCCCCTGCCGGTACTGTGCCGAATACCAGCAAATGCTGGTTTTCAATTGTTACTAAAACCAATGCACTGTGCGGTATTGCCGGCCTGGAAAACATCTCCATGGTCAACCGGGACGCCATCATTGCGCTTTTCATTGAGCAGTCCAGACGCCGGCAGGGTATCGGGATCCGGTCGCTTGCGCTGCTTCTGGACTTTGCATTCCGCCAGATCGGGCTAAATCGCATTACATCATATTACCGTGCCGACAACACC
>NZ_LUKH01000213.1:0-3714 GCF_001593695.1 Leisingera sp. F5
CCGCTGGCCTGACGCCGATGTTCTTCCTCAAGGACCTGCCATCGCAGCAGATGGTCGGCACCTATGCCCAGGCATACGGCGCCGACCCGGACCATATCACCAGCGCGCTCCTGATGATGCGCCGCGCCAGCCTGCTGATCCGCAGCCTCGACGCCTTTTTTGCCGTCCACGGTCTGTCGCAGCTGCGGTTCCTGGTGCTGATCGTGATCGACCGCGAACCGGAGCGCGCCTCGCTGACCCCGAATGAGATTGCCCAGCGTATCGACGTGTCGAAACCGGTGATGACCCGCACCCTGCAATCGCTGCAGAAAGACGGGCTGATAACCCTCTCGGCCAGCCCCTCCGACGGGCGTTCCAAAGAAGCCGCGCTGACAGCTGATGGCCTCCAGCGGCTGCAGGACACGCTTCCCGGCTATTTCAAACTCCTATCAGGGGAGATGACCCAGCCGTCCGCCACCGCGGGCTGACCCTTGAAGATTTTCCGCTTAGGTGAGCCTGAAGCCCCTCCCCCTAGTCTTCAACGAACACGCTGTTGCTCGGCGTCACCCCGCGGGTATAGGTGCAGAACGTGTCATGCGCCTCCGGCGTGGTGGTGTGGATCTTAATATTGGTGATCACCTCCACCGCGCCGAACTCCAGGCAGGCCTTCTCCGCCTGTTTCACAATCTCCAGCAGCTGATCCAGCTCGCCCCTCATGGTGGTTTCCATCGCCCCCACCTGGAACGGCACGCCCGACGCTTTCACCACCGAAATGGCCTGATCGACCGCCTCGAAGTTGTTACCTTCGCGCAGCCGTGGAATGACCTGAAAGGCCAGCATCACGGTATTCTTCGCCTCTGCGGCCTTAGCCATGGGTCCTGTTCCTTCCTGCCGGCGGCTTCAACCCAGCCGCGTCTTCACTTCGGCGATGAAATCCTCGCCGCGCTGCTCAAAATTGTCATACTGGTCAAAGCTCGCCGCGGCCGGCGCCAGCAGCACGGTGTCGCCCTCTTGCGAGTCCGCAATGGCCAGCTCCACCGCAGCGGCCATGGTGGTGCAGACTTCTGCCTGCACATCCAGCTGCAGGGAAAATCCCGCCGCCTCACGCCCGATCACATAGGCCTTCACCACATTGCCAGTCCGCCCCTGCAGCGCCTCCAGCCCGCCGTCCTTCTGCAGCCCGCCGCAGATCCAACGAATGTTTTTGAACGCGCTCAGCGCCTTCACCGCGCTGTCGGTGTTGGTGGCCTTGCTGTCATTCACATAGCGCACGCCGCCAGCCTCAGCGATGGTCTGGCTGCGGTGCGGCAGTCCCGGGAAGGTGGCCATCGCATCGCCGATCAGCCGCGGTGCCAGCCCCAAGGTGCGCGCCGCCGCATAGGCCGCGCAGGCGTTCTGGTGGTTATGCGCGCCGGGCAGGCCCGTCATCTCCCGCAAATCGATCGAAGCCGCCTGCCGTCCCTTGCGGTACTCGCTCAGGAACCCCTTGCGGGCAAAGACCTGCCAGCCCGGCCCGGTCAGCTTGCGCGCAGCGGATACCCTGATCACCCGGTCATCGCTTTGCCCTTCGGACAATTGCCCGGCCAGAAACAACCCCTCATCCTCGTCAATGCCAATCACCGCACGGTCCGGCCCGCCCTCGGCAAACAGGCGGCGCTTGGCGGCAAAATAGCCGCCCATGCCGCCATGCCGGTCCAGATGGTCCGGGCTGAGGTTGGTAAACACCGCGACATCCGGCGTCAGCGCACGAGCCAGCTCGGTCTGATAGCTCGACAGCTCCAGCACCACCACGCCGCCATTGCCCGGCGGATCAATGTCCAGCACCCCACGGCCGATATTGCCCGCCAACTGGCTTTCGCGCCCCGCTGCCTGCAGGATGTGATGCAGCAGCGCCACCGTGGTTGATTTGCCGTTCGATCCCGTCACCGCCACCACCCGCGGCGGCTGGTCATGCATCTGCCATTCGGCATCGGCAAAGGAGCGGAAGAACAGGCCGATATCATTGTCCACCGGAACGCCTGCATCCATAGCGGTGCGGATCACCGGATTGGGCTTGGGGTAAAGATGCGGAATGCCGGGCGAAGTGATCAGCGCCGCCACATCGTCAAAGGCGCCGGCCTTGTGCAGATCACGGCAGGCAAAGCCTTCCGCCTCCGCCGCCTCCCGCGCAGCCGGGTTGTCGTCCCAGCAGACCGCCTCCGCCCCGCCTGTCCGCAAGGCACGCGCCGTCGCCAGACCCGAGCGCCCCAGCCCCAGCACGGCAACCTTAGCGCCTTCATATCCTTTGACCGGGATCATCGCCTGCCCTCATCTTGATGTAATTACTTCTGCGGCACATTGCACAGGTGCAAGCCGGGCTTCAAGCGCTCCCCGTCACGGGCCTCAGGCCCGTGCCGGGCCCAACAATAAGCAGGCAGGCAAAGCCTGCCGAAATTGGCGGGAGCGCCAGCAGTTGCCCCCCCGGCGTACGCTGCCCTCATGGGATGTTCACCGGCGCAGATTACGCTCCTCCCGTTGCAACACAAAGACCAGGAGACCGGCCCCCTCAGATCACCTCTTCATCGGGTGCAGGGCGGGTCCGAACAGGCCGCTAGACGGACATGGCCCCTGACAAGGGCCATCCGATGCTCCGCCCCTCCGGCGGCGCCGCCTTCTTCATAAGGAAAAACCGCGCCAAGCCTGAAGCCCCGCGCGGTTCACAAAGAGAAAGACAGCTTCACCACCCGCCGGAAGTCCTGGCGCGGCGGCTGTTCGGCGTGCCTCAGCGCACTTTCAGCGTCGCCAGACCGATCATCGCCAGGATCAGCGAGATGATCCAGAAGCGGATCACGATCTGCGGCTCGGCCCAGCCCTTCTTTTCATAATGGTGGTGGATCGGCGCCATCAGGAAGACCCGGCGCCCGGTGCGCTTGAAGTAGAGGACTTGAATGATCACCGACAGCGCCTCAACCACAAACAGCCCGCCAACGATGGCCAGCACCAGTTCATGCTTGGTGGCCACCGCAATGGCCCCCAGCGCCCCGCCCAGGGCCAGCGAGCCGGTGTCTCCCATGAACACCGCAGCAGGCGGCGCGTTGTACCACAGGAACCCAAGCCCTGCACCGAACAGCGCGGCGCTGAAGATCAGGATCTCACCGGTGCCGGGCACATAGTGCACGTCCAGATACTCGGTGAAATCGACACGCCCCACCGCATAGGCGATAACCCCCAGCGTTCCCGCCGCAATCATCACCGGCATGATCGCGAGACCATCCAGACCATCGGTCAGATTCACCGCATTGGCAGCGCCCACAATGACGCAGATCGAGAACGGCACATAGAACAGGCCAAGATTGATCAGCGTATCCTTGAACACCGGCAGCGCCAGCTGGTTCTGCAGCGCCTCCGGGTGAAACCGCGCTGCAATCACTGCACACAGGGCCGCAATCGCAATCCCCAAAGCCAGCCGCAGCTTGCCCGAAACGCCTGCCGTAGTCTGCTTAGACACCTTGGCATAATCATCCGCAAAGCCGATCAGCGCAAAGGCCAGCGTCACCAGCAGCACCATCCAGACAAAGGGATTATCCAGCCGCGCCCACAGCAGGGTCGACGACAGCAGCGCGCCGACGATCAGCAGCCCGCCCATGGTCGGGGTGCCGGCCTTGGAAAAATGCCCCTCCGGCCCGTCATCGCGGATCGGCTGGCCCTTGCCTTGTTTGCGGCGCAGCACGTTGATCAGCGGTTTGCCGAACAAAA
>NZ_LUKH01000214.1:0-3687 GCF_001593695.1 Leisingera sp. F5
GGGTGAGGCGCACGACTTTTACATGGACCCCGCGCAGGCATACTTCTTTGCCCCTGACGGCAGCCGCGCGGCGTGAGGCATCAATGGCTAAAATAACACTCTCAAAACTGCGCCACAGCTATCTGTCAGCGCCAAAATCCGACTCGGACTACGCGCTGAAGGAAATCGATCTGGATTGGAACGATGGCGGCGCCTATGCGCTGCTGGGTCCTTCGGGCTGCGGCAAATCCACCTTGCTCAACATCATCTCGGGGCTGTTGGTGCCCTCCGAGGGTCAGATCCTGTTTGACGGAAACGACGTGACCGCCCTGCCGCCGGACCAGCGCAACATTGCCCAGGTGTTCCAGTTCCCGGTGATCTACGACACCATGACGGTCTACGACAATCTGGCCTTCCCGCTGCGCAACCGCGGCCGGGACGAGGCAACAGTGCACGAACGCGTGATGGCAATTGCCGAAATGCTGGAAGTCACCGAGATGCTGGATCAGAAGGCCGCCGGCCTGTCACCGGACAACAAGCAGAAGATCTCAATGGGCCGCGGGCTGGTGCGCGAGGACGTCAACGTGGTGATGTTCGACGAACCCCTCACCGTGATCGACCCGCACCTGAAGTGGAAGCTGCGTTCCAAGCTGAAAGAACTGCACCAGCGGGTGAAGGCGACGATGATCTACGTCACCCACGACCAGACCGAGGCGCTGACATTCGCCGATCAGGTGGTGGTGATGGAGCTGGGCGAGGTGGTCCAGATCGGCACGCCGGTGGAGCTGTTCGAACGCCCCGCCCATACGTTTGTCGGCCATTTCATCGGCTCTCCGGGGATGAACATCCTGCCCTGTGAGCTGCAGCAGGGTACTGCGATGTTTGCGGGCCAGGCTGTTGCGCTGGAAGGCCCCATTCAGGGTGCTGCAAACGGCAAGACTGAAATCGGCATCCGTCCGGAATTTGTCGCGCTGGCGGACCACGGCCTGCCCGCCACGGTCACCAAAGTTTCCGACGTGGGCCGCCATACGGTGGTGGAATGCGAGACCGGCGGCCAGCGCGTCAATGCCGTTGTCGAAGCCAACGCCCCGGCCAAGGGCAGCGCCGTGCACCTCGCCTTCCGCCAGGACATGACCCGGCTTTACGTGGATGGCTGGCTTGCCACCTCCCCCGCTGCAGACGAACAAGGAGCAGCCTGATGAAAACCGAAAACCAGAAAGCCTGGTTCTTTGTGCTGCCGGTGCTGCTGCTGGTCGCCTTCAACGCGCTGATTCCGATGATGACGGTGGTCAACTACTCGGTGCAGGAAACCTTTGGCGACAATGTGTTCTTCTGGCAGGGGCTGGACTGGTTCCAGCAGATCCTGCGCTCGGACCGGTTCCACGCAGCCCTTGGCCGCCAGTTCATGTTCACCTTCCTGATCCTGATCATCGAGGTGCCGCTGGGCATCGCCATTGCCCTGTCGATGCCGCGCAGCGGCTTCTGGGTGCCGGTGTGCCTGGTGCTGATGGCGTTGCCGATGCTGATCCCGTGGAACGTGGTGGGCGCGATGTGGAACATCTTCACCCTGCCCGACATCGGCCTGCTGGGCTATTTTCTGAACCACACGCTGGGCATCAACTATGACATGACGCAGGATCCGGTTGCGGCCTGGGTGACGATTGTCACCATGGATGTCTGGCACTGGACCTCGCTGGTGGTGCTGCTGAGCTATGCCGGCCTGGTGTCGATCCCTGACGCCTATTATCAGGCGGCCAAGATCGACGGAGCCTCCAACTGGGCGGTATTCCGGTTCATCCAGCTGCCGAAGATGAAGACGGTGCTGACCATCGCCATCCTGTTGCGCTTCATGGACAGCTTCAACATCTACACCGAGCCTTTCGTGCTCACCGGCGGCGGCCCCGGCAACTCCACCACGCTGCTGTCCATCGACTTGGTGAAAATCGCGCTTGGCCAGTTCGATCTCGGCCCTGCCGCCGCCATGTCGCTCATCTATTTCGCAATCACGCTCCTGGTCTCCTGGCTGTTCTACACGCTGATGACCAAGGACGATCTGAACTAAAGGGAGGGGAACATGCAGAAACGATCCATCGTCCCCATTATCTATATCCTGTTCCTCATGCTGCCGATCTATTGGCTGGTAGCGATGAGCTTCAAGACCACAAACGAAATCCTGTCGGGCTTCTCGCTGTTCCCGCAGACCTTCACGCTGGAGAATTACGCGACCATCTTCACCGATCCCAGCTGGTACTGGGGATACATAAACTCGATTGCCTATGTGTCGATCAACACGGTGATCTCCATCGCGGTTGCCCTGCCTGCGGCCTATGCTTTCAGCCGTTACCGGTTCCTGGGCGACAAGCAGCTGTTCTTCTGGCTGCTGACCAACCGGATGGCGCCGGCCGCGGTGTTTGCGCTGCCGTTCTTCCAGCTCTATTCCGCGGTGGGGCTGTTCGACACCCACCTGGCGGTAGCTCTAGCGCACTGCCTGTTCAACATCCCGCTTGCGGTCTGGATCCTTGAAGGCTTCATGGGCGGCATTCCGAAAGAACTGGACGAGACGGCCTTTGTCGACGGCTATTCCTTCCCGCGCTTCTTTGCCACGATCTTCATCCCGTCGATCAAGGCGGGCGTGGGGGTGGCAGCCTTCTTCTGCTTCATGTTCTCCTGGGTGGAACTGCTGCTGGCCAAGACCCTGACCGCCGTCGCCGCAAAACCGATTGCCGCCACCATGACCAAAACCGCGTCCTCTGCGGGCTATGAACTTGGCCTTTTGGCGGCTGCGGGAACTCTGACAATCATTCCGGGCGCCATCGTGATCTGGTTTGTCCGCAACTACATCGCGAAGGGTTTCGCGATGGGGAGGGTGTAATGTTTTCATGGATGGCCTGGACCTGGCCCACAGCCCTGCTGTTCATCGGCATCTTCAGCGCCATCGGCGTGCTGATCGCCGTGGAAATCCGCCACCCCGGCGGCGCCGCCCGCAAGGGGGTGCTCGGCCTCACAACCACCCGCGGCGACCGGCTGTTCATCAGCCTCTTGGGCACCTCCTACATCTTCCTGGCCTGGCTGGGCCTGGTGGGAATGCCGCTTTGGTGGCCGTTGGGACTGGCAATCGCCTGGGGCGTCTTCTGCTTCTGGAAGGTCTGACGGCCCCTGCGGGTCAGTTCTGATACTGCCCCTGCGGGTCAAGGGGGCCGAAGGCCCCGCCGCAGGCGGCTTGCCATTGACGCGCGAAACCCAAACACAATCGGGACAGGCCTTGAAGGCAAACCTGCCCTTCAAGGCCTTCTCAGCCAAAACACCAACGGATACGCCAAGCCCCGCCCCCAAGGCCGGTACGTCACGTCTCAGAACACAGAATAAGAGCGCGCGGAAGCGCACAATTTGACACCCCCGGCCTCAGCCGCTGCGCGTCTCTTAAAAAAATAGTTTTCATGGGAGCCCCCTTCCCCTAGCATGACTGGAACCAACAAATGAGCCGGACAGCCGAGGCAATGCGCAAGAAACACGACCATTCCCTGCTCACCGAAGTGGAGCTGGAGTTCATGACCGCCGTCTGGGACATGGGCGGCGGCACCGTGCGCGATATCCTGGCCGAACTGAACAAGGCACAGGAACGCGCCTATACCTCGGTAGCAACGGTTCTTAAAATCATGGAGCAAAAGGGCTTCCTCACCAGCGAGCGCAAGGACCGCTCTTTGGTTT